>JADJRJ010000011.1 GCA_016712265.1 Gemmatimonadota bacterium
CTGCGGAATCCAGGTCGTGTTGTCCGCCACGTCCGACCATGAGACCAGCATCGGATCGAACGTGCCGTCCTGGTCCGACCCCAGCGCAACCATGATGTTTTCGGCCGTGACCATCACGGCGTTGACCCGGCGCGGGGAGCCGGAAACCACCTGCGCGGTCACGTCCTCGTCGAGCCGCCATTCCCTGATCTGGCCGTATCGCGGATTGGCGATGCCGTACTGTCCCCATTTCGTCAGGGACCATGTGCGGGGATAGATCTCGGTCGCGTCGGCGGGGTCGGACCAGCCCCACCCCCTCGGCGCGCGGATCGGACCACTCGGCACCCCACCCCGGACGCCCTGACGTGTTCGTTGACCTGCCGGCGGCCTCTTCCCGAAGGGCGGGAGTGCGCAGGCCGACCACAGAGGTACCAGCCGTGGCCGTGGAGGGACGAGGGCGCCGTTGTCGCCCCCCGCGACCCATGTCCCGGAGGCGTTGTTGATGACCGCGTAGAGGGCTTGGGAAGCGGTCGTGGAGGCGACCTGCGTCCATGCCGAGGGCGTGGAACCCGAGGCCGTGGCGAGCTTCCCGTTGTCGCCCGCGGCCATCCAGTACGTCGTGCCGCCGGTGTTGTAGGCGGCAACGTCCCAGATCGTTTCGTCGACCGGCCCCCAATCGACCGTTCCACCCGAGGCATCGGCGCCGTTGAGGACCAGGTTTCCCGCGGCCCCCAGGGTCTGCGCCTGAGCAACGGCGTCGCGATCCTCGGTGTAGCCGACTTCGACGTTCGACGGGACGGCGGTGGATGCCGCGACTTGGGTGACTTCCCGCCACCGCTTGATCGAGGTCACGGTGGAGTTGTTCGGCCCGGTCAGGCTTTCCGTCGTCACCTCGTTCCGGGTTGTCGTGCCCGAGATCGTGAACGAGACGGAGGTGAGATTGCCGCCCGAGTAGATCGTGACGTTGCGCCCCGCCAGGAACGAGGACTTCTGCAACGTCATGTTCGTGGGAACCGCGGTCCCCGCCGTCAGCAGCCGTGCCCGCTCGCCCGCGGCAATCCACGTCGTCGTGGAATTGTCGTACTCCAGCGTCCACAGGTCGGTATCGTCGATCCCGGTCGAGACGACGCCCCATGTCGTCGTCGCCAGGACGCCCGCGGAGACGATGCTTCGCCGCATCTTCCCATCGGCGCCACAGGCAACCCAACAGTAGGAGCCGCCGAACGCCTGTTGGGTGTGCTGGACGTCGTAGATATCGGAGACGCCGAAATCCGGGGCGGCGGTGGTGAACGTCTCCAGGTCGGTCGACGTGACCATGACGCCGCCCTGTCCGGCCAGGACCCAGACCGAAGAACCGTCGTACTCTACCGCGTAGATCGTGGCGCGGGATCGGGTCCCGACGAAGGCGTTGATCGTCCCGACTTCCCAGCCGGAAAGGTTCGTCGATTTCGCGATCTGGGCGTGATCGCCGACCAGCACCCAGGTCCCGTTGCCATAGGCACAGTCCCGGATGACCGAGGTTCCCATCCCGATATCGTCGAGGATGGTCCACGTCGTGCCGTCGATCGAATAGGCGGCTTCCCCGCCCTCGCCCACGGCGAGCCAGTTACCATTACCATAGCACAAAGAGCGAACACGGCCCAGCCGGTGATGTTGTGCAGGGTGTCGGTATCGGTGACGTAAAGCCCGGTGTGGGTGCCGGCCATGAGCCAGCGGTTGCCGGTGTTGTCCGACCACGCGAACAGCCCGCGGCATTTCCCGGAGACCCCGGCGGACTGCATCCGCTGCCAGCCGCCGATCTTCTCGGCAAAGCCTCGGTAGAACCGCACCTTGTCGCCGTCGACCCAGGTTCCCTCTGCGGAATACTCGGTGTCGTCCCGCACCATGCCGGGGCGGAACTTCAAGGAGGCGAGTTTGAACGGCATCAGGCACGCCGGCCACGGATGCCGTACCAGCGGACGACGCCGGCATTGAAGTCCCCGGCGCCGCTCAACGAAAACTGGAAGCCCTCGATCTCGCCGGCCTTGTAGACCCAGGACCCGATCCGCGGGGTTGGCGTGTCCGGGGTCGCGGTCTGGAACGATCCGACCGTCCGCCCGTCCGTCGCGCGGGCGTTGGTGAACCGGACGATACCGGAACACGGCGAGCCGTTGTCGTAGTTCGACAGGAGGACTTGCGCAGCCCCGGAGGATTCCGCCCCGGCCGGGGTGCCGTAGGCCGTCATGTAGCCGTAGGCATAGCTGCTAGTGCTGATGGCCGACCCGCCGTCGTAGACCCTGAGATACAGGTCGCGGTTCGACCCGCTGTTGTGGTTCAAGGCATCGATGTGGAACTCGCCGCCGATGATCTCGGGATCGTCGTAGAACACGCTGTCCGTATACATGGCGAGCGTCGTAGCCGAGGTCGTGGCCTGCTCGCCGAAGAACACCAAGCCGTTGGCGCGGCTCGTATGAAACTTCGTCCCGTCGCAATAGACGTCGAATTCCTCGCCCTGATAGGCGATGATCTGCGTCTGATCGTCGATTTCCTCGGTCGAGTTCGGGTTGATGATCACATAGAAAAGGTCGTTGTAGTCGCCCCCGCACTGCACTCGGCAGCGCCATCCGGCCCCGAGCGTGGCCGCGGCCGTCGTGCCCAGCGTGACGCCAGAGGACGTGACGCGGACGATGTTCTTGTTGTCCGAGGCGACGAGAGTGTCGTTTGACGAGACCGTGCGCAGCGTGGCGCCGGCGACGGCCCAGGACAGGTCGCCCCGCAGGAATGTCGTGCTGTCCGCCGTCCCGGTCCCGAGTTCCGAGGTAACGATCTTCGACGGGCTGAGGATCACCCATCCCGTGCCGTTGCAGAACAGGTGGACGCACTGGTACTGCGCCAGCGACTTGTTGGCCGAACCGTTGATCGTCTCCGACCCGTCGCCATCCACGACCACGGTTCCCGAGCCCGAGTTCACCACCCGGACGTTGAACCCGTTTCCAGCGGTCGCCGCGGCCGGGAGCGTGAGAGTGAACGATCCCGACGTGCAGTCGATCAGGCCGCCATTGTCCGTCAGTTCGATCGTGTCGTTGGTCGTGACCGCCCGGCGGACGATGGTCGAGGACGTGATGGACGGGCCGCCCGCAACGGAGATCGACCATGCCGAGAAGGTGCCGGACCCAACCGCGTCGGTGACCGTGACCTGTAGCGTGGTGGACGTGTAGTCGACCACGATCGCGTCCATGTAGTAGTTCGCGGGGTCCGACGTCCGGGCGATCCGCAGCGGCGTGCCGGCCGTGAATGCCTTCCCGCTGTCCGCCGTGGTGAAGGTGAGGTTGGTGCCCGCCACCGAGATCGCGTTCGACGACGACGACGTGGTGTAGAATCCGCCGGCCGAGATCGCGCCAAGCTCAGCCTGCAACAGGGTGTCGTTGACCAATTCCATGTTCTCGACGTTCGTGCCGTCGCAGAACAGGCCGTAGATGCCGCCGGAGGCCGGGAGGGAAATCCCCGTGCCCGCCGACGTCTTGACCGTCATCGCATACCCGCCCGTGGTCAGGTTCTCGAAGAACCACCACCCCTGACGGGTCGGAACGACGATATTACCCGCCGCAGAGCGAGAGCCGGTGAGGCGGATCATGGCGCGGCGGACGTCGTTGGCGACGAACTGCGTGTCGTCCAACGTGATATCGCCCGAGGCCGCGCAGGAGTACGAATAGACCGACTTGATCGCCTGCTCGACCAGTTCGAGGTTGTTGTCGGTCTTGGTGCCCCAGGTCGCAGCGTTCTCGCCGGTCGCCTGGTCTTCCAGCTTGAGAATGGGCGTTGCGGAACTCGGCATCAGCTACCCCCATCCTGCGGCGCGGCGGAACGGGCGCGGACGCCCATCGGCACCGGGAAATCACCCTGGTTGTCGATCGAGAAACCGGAATAGAGCGCGCGGTAGTCGTCGCGCTCGTTCAGGCCATGGCGCTTGCGAATGTCGTTCACCGCCCGGCCGAAATAGCCCAACCACATCCGCACTTCGTCCGGATAGTCCTTCCACCCGAAGGACTCGACCATCAGCGCGTATTGCAGCGCGTTGGGGGCGTAGTCGGTCAGCCAGTTCGACGTGATCGAGCCCGACAGGTACGGCAATTTCCGGGCGTACCAGATCGTGTAGGAATAGGCGCTGTCCGGGGTCGGGGCGACGCGGAGGTTCGATGGTCCGCTCTCCCCGTAATACTTCGGCGCCGCCTGCGCGGTGTTCGTCGGATACATCTCCTTGAGGACGGTCACGTCGCGCCGCTCCAGGAGGCGGATCGAGCCGGAAACCGTAATCTCGACGGAACGGAAGAAGATCGCGTCCGCGGGCCGTGACAGACTGGCCGACCCCGCCGTGAGCGTTCCCGAGACCGAGGTCTTGAACTGCTCCAGTTCGGCGAAGGCGTCGGAACAGCGATCCTGCGCGCGCTCCAGCAGCGTCGGGAGGACGGCGGCGAACTCGTCGCTCTCGTCATTGGCCCAGCCCGGGGCGTCGGCGATTATGGACGCATAGGTCATTGCCATGGGCTAGTCTCGTCTCGGTCGGGCGAGGATGACGGGCCGGGGATCGCCGCCGGTTTCCCGAGGCCAAATCCCCTGCTGTTGCGGCTCGTCGATGCAGGACGAACAGACGTAGAGCCCGGTCCAGACCAGTCGCGGGCCGCGGTATTCCATCTGCTGGAGCAGCTTGTTCGGCCGCACCTTCCGGGCACAGCGCGCGCACTGGTTCCAGTTCGGCTTGTCGCCCCGGGTTGCGGCGAGCAGGGTCGCCACCCACCGGATCGGCCGGGCGATCATGGATTGCGTCGCGACGAGGCGCTTGGAGATCGTCTTCGTCATCGACGCGGTGAGCGTGATCGAGGCCGAGAGCGCCTGCTGGAATACCCGGATCGTCGCCAACGAGGCGGTCAGGGGAACCGAGGCCGACAGGTGAACGATGGCCGTCTTGACCCGCTGCATCGTGGCGGTGAGGCCGAGCGATGCGGCAAGGCTCTTGGCGATCATCTTCGTGATCGAGGCTGTTGCGGACAGAGACGCGACAAGCCGGACCGGGAACGCCTTGGCGATCGTCGCCGTCAGCGTCAGCGTGTCGGACAGGCTCTTGCTGACCGTCTTGCAGATGGTCGTGGCCAAGGAGAGCGTTGCGGACAGGCCCTTGTGGACCTGCCGGCGCATCGTGGCCGAAAGCGTGACCGTGGCGCTCATGGCGCGAGCAAAGATCGTGCTCGCGGTCAGGGTGGCGGCCGACACCAGTTGCGCGGCGAGGCTTTTCAGCATCGTCTTGCGAATGCTCGGCGACTGGGTAACGCTTGCCGAAAGCGCTTGAGAGAATTCCGTGTTGAGTTCGATTACCGCCAGCGCGGCCGTCGTGACCGAGGACGTAATGGCGCTTTCGGACTTCCGCCGGATGTCGAAATCAATATCGGCCGCGTTCTGGGTGATGCGATACGGCATGATGCCGGGAAGACTGCCGCGCGAGCCGCCGCCCTCGACGTGCAACCCTTCCATCAAAGCGGTGCTGTCCTCGCGCAGATCGACATAGCTGCTGCTTGATGTCGAGCCAGCGTCAATATTCCCGAACGCGAGAAGAAATGTCGGCCTGACCGTCGGCTCCAGCCCCGTCGCGGACAGCAATAGCGCCTGAACGTAGGACGTGTCGGTCCCAGAACTTGGCGTCGACGTCTGCGCGGTCTGCGCCCCGACCAACTGATCCAGCCGCAACCCGACGATGGTGCCGTCGTCGAAATTACCATTCCCGGTTCCGACCGATCGCCACCACCGGATTTTGGCCGTCGACGCGGATGCGGGGACCGTTTCACGCCACATCGCAGCCCAGCCGCAGTATGCGGTCGTCAGCCGAAGGTCGTCTGCGAGCTGGTTGATATGCGCGCCGCTGGGTGTTTCGAGGTCGATCGTATATCCAGCGTTACCCAACTCGGCAGAGGCGATGAACAGGTAGTCGCCCTCTGTCGCGGGAGTGAAATTAAGCGTGATCGCGTCGACGGGGGTCGTCGATGACGTCTGCTGGTTGGCGCGATTGAATGCGGAGACATCAGACGATGTCAGCTCCAGGACAAATATCCGCCCACCCTTGGCATAAGCGGTTCCCGCGCCTCCGTCCCGATACATCCCGATCCCGAAAGTAAAGGAACTGGAACTCGGGGCCGGATAAACTGTAACGCCGCCTTGCCAGACGTAGTCGGTTGCATCGGGAAATGTATTGCGGATTCGCGCGAGATTAGAGTTAAAAGTTTCATTGCGACAAGTAAGCCCGGAAACCGTGGAAGTGTCACTCGCCGCGCAAAGAGCGCCCCAGAAAATTGCGTAATCCCGGCCTGACACAAGGTCAAGCGTAACAGACGCCATCGCTGTGTATGTGGCCGACGTCGCGGAGACTTGAGTCAGTCCCTCATCATACGCCCACGCACGAGCCATTCACGATCACCCGTAGATCACGTCCATGGTGAACGCGATGGCGTCGTTCGCGGCGAGGCCGATCCCGGTGAAATCGCCGTACATGAACAGGTTTCCCGCCGTGATCGTCGAGGCATCGAACAGCCCGGCATTGGTCACCGTCCCGGAGTCCGAGGCGGTATAGGTCCCCGTCACCCGATAGGTGTCGCCGGTAACGGTGGTCGAATAGGACGCGCTCGTCCCGGTAATCCGCGACCCGGTGGTGGCCGAAAGATCGGACGCGGTTTCGGTATACAGCGACGTCGCCCCGGTCGTCGCCGTACCCGCACCCGTTCCCCATCCGATGTAGAGCGGTTCTGTGCCCGTGCCGCGGAGCCGGTTGACGGCAACGGCGCGTCCGGCCGTGGTTACGACTGTCGCCATGGCAGAATTCTCCTGATCGCACGGCGGACCCTGTAGGCCCAGCGGTAGAGCGGATTGCGGTGGTAGAAGGCGACGACGCCGTGATCCTCGACCCTGCCATCGGCCCGGATCACCGTGACCCGGATCGAGGCCGATTTCGCGTTCGCAGGAGCGGCCAGTTTCGTCATCGCGCCTTGCCGTAGTTCGGGGGGAAGATCGGATAGGGATCGCCCAAAGGCGGGTTCACGAACTTGATGTCCACCTTGTCCAGGCACTCCCGACAGACGAGAAACCCGGTCCAGGTCAGCGTCCGCTCGGACGCCTGCATCTGCTTTTCCAGTTCGTGGTGATAGAACTCGCCGCCGCAGCGGTCGCATTCCGCCTTGGGGCCGCGGTACTTCATCGGTCACGCCACCCGATCGTTCTGCTGCGCCATGACGGCCTGATAGAGCGCGTCGATCGGGCTTTGCTGGGGCTGGGAACGCCCCACGATCCGGTCCAGTTGCCAGCGGAATTCTTCGGGCGTGATGAGCCCCATCGCCGCCTGCGAGGCGAGCGAGGCCACGAGCGACTTGACGGGCTCGGCGACCGATCCAGTGTCGTAGTATTCGCGTGCCAGGGACGGCGCCTGTTCGGCGGCTTTCAGGCCCAGACCGCTCAGCCCCAACCATCCAAGGCCGCGCTTGTAGGCAAGATCGGCGGCGCGACCGGCCAAGGTCAGCGCGGAAAGACCCGTGCCCCACATATTCAGGTCCGCCAGTACGCCGAGAAATCGCCCGTGATGCGGGTCGGCACCCGCTCCCGGTCCTCGTTCTGCGCCCGGACCAGAAGCCCCTCGTATTCCTGTTTCAGATACGCCAGCTTCCCGCCGTCGACGGTCGGCCGGACCTTCCCTAGCTCATATGCCATCCCCGCCACGAAGGCAGGCAGGAACCGCTCCGGAATACCGATGTTCTCGGCCGCCGACGTCACGTCCTGGTTCTTCTGGATGTACCAGTAATAGAGGCTTTCCGCCGATGCGGTGTCCGGCGTCGGCCAGACGATCAGCCGGGCGTTGTCGAGTTCCCGCAGCACGACATAGGAGGACGGCCGACCCTCCGTCGCCTTGTTCGACAGGGCCGCATATTCCGACCGGGACAGCCGCCCCATGGTGAGGTCGATATCGTCCCCGGAACTGTCATCGCGATACTGCACCTCGGTCACGTCGAGGCAGTCGTCGGGCAGGGAATAGGTCGAGACCCCGGCCGACAGGACCATGGTCGTGGAGACCATCTGCCAGAGGTTGAGCGAGCGATTGGCCCAATCGGCGAGGATGCGGTTCGCCGCTCTCCGGCCGTACCTGTGCAGCCATGCATCCGCCGCCTCGCCCCCGGTCATGGCGATGGCGTCGTCCATGATCTCGGCGAAATCCATCGTGAAGGTGCGGAGGCCGGATGCGCTCATCTCGTCACCTCGTCACGCATTCCAGGGCGGGGCGAGCTTGTAGGGATCGTCGGACGGCAACAGGTCGGTGTGCCCGAAGGCCCACGCCATCCATGCCTGTGTCCGCTGCCGGTCCCCGGCGCCCATGTAATAGCCAAGGCATTTGACCGACATTGCCGGCTGCCGTGCCCCGGTATCCGGTGCGTTCCCGATCGCCAACGCAGCGTGTCCGGTCAGGATGCCGTCCAGGGCCGCGGCGGAACCCGTGGTCTCGCGCTCGACCCCGTTGCGCCAGATCGTGACCGCCTCGTTCGTGGTGTCGATCCGGACATAGACCAACTGCATCGACGTAAGGGTCGCCACGGAGCAGTCGATCTGCACCCGCTCGGTCGTGCCGGCGGCGGTGTTCGCGAAGACCCGAAGCTGGGCGTTGGAGGCCGCAAACAGACCCCACCCCGGCCCACCGATCGGGTCCCCGGCACAGATCACGGAGTCCGTGGTCGTGGTCGAGGCCACGGAGAACAGGCCGAAAATGTCAACCACTCGCGCCGCGCCGGGCTGGATATCGTAGACCAGCACCGCGTTCGCGCCGGATGGCGTGCCGTGAAAATAGCCGTCGTTGAGGGTCGTCAGGGTCCGGCCGTCGAGATGGATGCCTTCCGCGGCGTCAAACCCCGGGAGATCGTATTCGGCGACGATCCTATCCTCGTCGATATCCACGACGACGAGGCCGCCATCAGATCCGTTCGTGCCCCAGGACACATAGACGA
This sequence comes from Gemmatimonadota bacterium, assembly GCA_016712265.1. NCBI lineage: Bacteria > Pseudomonadati > Gemmatimonadota > Gemmatimonadota bacterium. The sequence continues at coordinate 8,985 of JADJRJ010000011.1, forward strand.
GGTCGAGATCGGCGTCGTACCAGAGTTGATCCCAGGTCGATGCCCCGGCGTCATAGGCGGCGTCGACCGCGCCGGCCATGGTGACGCGCGAGACGCCCGAGGTCGTCCCGACGTAGAGCATGTCGCGGGCGGCGTCGTAGGCCAGGCCGTTCGGCGCGGTGAACGCGATATCGTCGCTGTCCAGGACCGTGCCGTCGGTCTGGATGTGGCGGATCAGGTTTCCGGACAGGTCCGAAAACCACAGCGTATCGTCCGACGTGTCGTAGGCGACGCCCTGGACGCTCTCGATGCCCGGATAGAGCGGCGCCAGCAGGATCTCGTCCAGCTTGGTCGACCAGTCCGCCGACATATGGACCAGTGACGGCGCATAAGTCAGATCGCCGTCGAGGTTTCGGCCATCGTTGCCGCACCACCACGTCCCGTCCGGCGCCCGAACCAATCCGGTGCAGGTAAACCCCTCCCCGGGGTCTCCGCCGCTGGCATCAGGCAGGGAATAGGTGGCGATTAGCGTCCGGGGCAGGCGGGCGCGGCTCAGGCTGTCGTTGGACCCGTCGAACGCGACCGTTCCGCTGGACGCCGTGGGGCGGTTGTCGGAGGTCGACTGCGCAACCGTGGTCCCGGGATCGCTGGCGGACGCCCAGGAAGCGACTGCACCGTCCGCCAAGTCGCGGCCGTCCCAGAGATCGACGAGCGCGGCCTCATCCAGAGGGGACCACGCTGCGGTTCCTATGGTCCGGCCGACGTCTCGGGTGACCGAGCGCGTCAGAGCGCGAGCATCAGCCGTTGACCTTGACCGTCGCGGACCCGTTGGTGCCCGTCTTGACGACGCGGATGTACCGCCATGGGCCGGCGACCAGGCCGAGACCGCCGGCGACCCAGTGAACGTCGCGGCCGTGACGAACGTCGTGTCATCCAGGGAGACCTGCACGGCGAGGCTGTCCGAGGCGTTCATCGACGCGACGACGGCACGGGTGCATTCGCCCAGATCGTCCTTGAAATCGAGTTCGGTGGACGCGCCGGTCGTCGCCGCGCTGCTCTCGAAGATCGTCTTGGTGGAGAAAATGCGCGGCATCGCGTGACCTCCGAAGAAGAAGAAAGGGCCGCCCGAGCGGGCAGCCCTTCCCTATCAACCGCTATATTGATCTCCACCGTAGAGCCCGGCCGTGGTGTCCGGATCGGCGGACCAAATCCGCATATCCAGAACCTTGGTCGCGTCTGCGGCGGACTGGACGCCGTAGTAGCCACGAACATCGCCCGACTTGGCCGACCCGGTGGTATCGGCGGCCGAGAACCCGGACGAGGTCGTGATGAGTGCGCCGTCCCAGTAGATATCCACGTCCGACCGTTTGGCGACCTTCAGCGGGAAGCCGAAACGATCGCCCGACCCGACCGCGATCTCGGTCGACACCATGGCGGTGTCGGTCGCGACCTGCGTCACGGTCTTGAACATCTTCGGAGACGTGGTCACCGAGGCGTTCGGGCCGGCCGTGGTCCAGACCATCGACTTGCCGTAGACGTCCGTCCCGGTGATCGTGATGTTGGCGCCGGAATCGTTGCCGGACGTGGTCACCGTGACGGCGCGCGGGACGTCGAAAGTGGCGACACCACCCGATGCCAGCGAACCGTTGATGGTGAGGTTGCCGGCGGCGCCGGCCGACTGCGTGGCGCAGACCGCGCCCGTGGCGATCGCCGCAGGCGTGACCGTGTAGCGCTGCGCGACGACGACATCGAGGCCGCGGACCCCATACCGGGACCCGCGCCCTTCCCCGCGGCCGACGCGCAGATCAGAGAAGTGCGTGATGTTCGGCATTTCAGCCCCCTTTCGTCATCAGGACGAAGTCGGGCGGAGCCGTTGAAAGCCCCGCCCGCGCTTCCGTCAGCCGCCGGACGAGCCGTAGATGCCGAGGGGATCGGAGAAGCCGAAGCTGTATCGCTCGGAGAAGTTCACCTTCAGCGAGAAGGTGTCCTCGTCCTCCGTCATCCGCTTCTTCACGCCCGAGCGCTTGAAATGGATCAACGAGTGCTCGACGTCCGTCTTGACGAACCACGCGTCGGGGTCGGTCAGCCACTGGTTGACCATGTACCCGTCGGGCAGCAGGTTCGACGAGACGATCCAGTTCACGTCGTTGTTCGCGGTGTCGACGCGAAGCTGGGTCTTCAGCAGGCGTTCCGCGGTGCTCGCGAGGGCCGGCGGGACGATCAGCATCTTCGGGCGAGCCGCGAACAGCTTGCCGCCCGAATCGACCCACGACGACATGCCGACATACATCGCGTCCAGGGCGGATTCGGACAGGTCCACTGCCGCCGTGTTGGAGTTGGTGTAGACGCCGACCGGGTGCGAGGCCGAGCAGAGCGCGACGCCGTCACCACCCGCATACGAGCCGGCGGTGAACGCGTTGTTGAGGATCGAGGCGCCCTTGATCTCCTTGGTGATCGCCATGGACCGGCCGATCGCCCGGGCGTGACGCATCGCGCCGCGCTCGTAGAGATTGTCCTCCAGGGCCTCTTCCGTGATGATGAAGCCCTTCGCCACCATGACGTGCTGGTAGCGGACCGTGTATTCCTCGCCCCACTGCTCGTAGGAGACCGAGGAGCCTTCCGCCTTGTCCGAGGCGAGGCCGGGCGCACCCAGCTTGACGTCCTCTTCGTAGGCGCGGTCGGAAGACATGACCTGAAAAATCTTGTCCCAGGTCTTGGGGATCGCGTTGTAGGTGTCGCCGAAAAGCGCGTTGATCCCAGGGACCAGCTGCTTGGCGATGAGGGCACGATTGATTGCCATCTCTCAGCCCTCCCTTAGATGCCGGTCGTGGTCTTGTAGAAATGCTCGTTGATGAGCACTTCGACCTTGGCGTAGTTGCCGACCTCGTTGTCCGCCCGCGGAACGAAGCGGAGGATGCGGAGGTTGGCGGTCGCCGTGGTGCAGGTGGAGGTGTCGATCTCCTCCTTGCTCAGGCCCGTCAGCGTCGACCCGGTATGGGTCGAGATGAAATCGGCGTTGGTGCCGATATCGGCCTGTGCCGGCGTGTTCGTGTCGCTGTCCTGCTGCATCTCGAAGATGACGTCGGGCGCGTCGATGACGCGGGCCTTCGCCCCCTCCGCGTTGAACGTGGACGTCGACGCGGGCCAGTACTTGGAGAAGACCACGTTGCCGTTGGCATCGCGGTAATCGCAGCCCTGGAACACGCCAAGGATGGTGTTGCCGGCGGCGGCCAGTTCGACATAGCCGGTCGCCGTCATCTTCACGAAGTCGCCGAAATAGATCGTGGTGTTGTAGGCGTCGGCGATCAGGTACTCGGTGAACGCGCCGTTGTACGGCGAGCCGTCGAGATGCTTGATCGGGACCGCCCCACGGGGTGCGTCGGTGTTCGCCATTGTGGCGCTCCATCGCTAGGGGTGGAGCGCGTCGCGAAACGGGGCGAGCGGCGTATTACGACCCGAACTGAGCGGGGCGTCGGACGCGCTGGATATCGGTTGAGTGTTCCGAGGCATCCGTGATCGGCACGCCCGGCTGGCGCGGGATGTCGACCGCCTGGTGGGCGCCGACGTTCTGCCGATGCGCGAGTTCCGCGTAGTGCCTGGTCCGCTGCTCCACGAGGCGGGCGGCGGCCTTCATCAGCACGAGGTTGTCCTTGTGCGTCACGACGTCGTCCGCGCCAACGGCGGCGGCGGAAATCAGGTTCTTGTACGGCGGGAAATCGGGATGCTCGGAGTATTTCACCGGCCGGTAGCCTGTCGCCACCCGGCTGCGGTACTTGGCCTGCTCCTGCGCGACCCAGCGCAAATGCTCGCCCTCGCGGGCCGGCGGAGTGAGGGCCAATAGGTCGTTCGGGTCGCGGAACAGAACCTCGTCGAGTTCCGTCGCTTCGCGATCCGACATGCTGCGGTCGGACAGGGACCGCTCGTCGCGCTGTTTCATGGTGTGTTCTCCTTCACCGCCCGTTGCCCTGCATCGCGAGGATTTCGCGCGCGTAGGACTTCGGGTTGATGCCGTGCCGCTCGCAGTAGGCCATCTGCTCGGATGTCAGAGTGACCTGTCTGGTCTGTCGTGGCGGGCTGGTGGAAGGACGGGTGACGCCGGCAACAGCCGAACCGGCGCTCCGCTGCGCCCCTCCCGGACGAACCGGGTTGACGGGGCGGAAATCGTTGTGAATCGCCCTCAGGGCCGAGTTCAGCTTGTCGTAATACTCGGGCTCGTCGGGAGAATACCCTTGCGCTTCGAGGCGCTGGGCGATGCCGCGGGCGTCGGCGACGCGGGCAGGGTCGGCATTGAGCCACGCCGTCTGCTCGTTCGCCCATTTCTCCGCGGCTTCGTGAAGCCGGACCGGCGCGGGCCGCTGCATCTGCTGCGGCGGCATCTGCTGGGGCATCTGAGGCGGCGGCATCTGGGGCCGCTGCTGCATCATCCCGCGGCGCTGCGCGATCTGGTGCAGTTCCGGCGCCAACTGCATCATGGTCGTGTCGATCCGGGCGATATCGTCGGATCGGCCCTCGTCCATGGCCCGCCTCTTCTCGACCGTGAGTTGCTGCTGCACGGCCTGGAGGTACATGAAGCGGTTTTCGACGGCCTGCTGCTCTAGCTGCGCCCGCGCCATGGCGAGCGACTGCCGCTCCTGCGCCAGTTGGACGTTGTGCTGGTGCAGCGCTTGGGCGGCGGCGATGGCCTGGTCGCGCTCCTGGCGCAACCGCTCGCGCACGCGCGCCGATCGGCTCTTCGGACTGCGCTGTTCCTCGGCTGGGGCGTCGTCGGTCTCGCCCTGCTCGGGCGCGTCGTCGCCTCCCGGAACGCCGTCTGCGCCCTCGACGGGCGGTTTGTCGGGCTGGTCCGAAACGACGACCTCGAAGTCGCCGCCGGCATCATCGTTGGAGTCACTGCCGGAAGGGACAGAATCCGCCCCTGCCGGAAGGTCATCCTTCCGTTCAAAGTCGCTCAACGATGTGTCCTTTGGGTTTGGCCGGGCTTATGCGGGCCGGCCGGGCCGCTTAGGTCGCGATGATCTCGAAATCGGACGCCATCGGGCTGATGGCGCGGGGTGCGGGCCCCTTCTGGAACGGTGGCCGGGAGCGCGAGCATTCCCGCCAGTAGACCAGCCTTTGTGGCGTCCCGGCGGCGCCTGCCTGCTCGGCGAACGACGTCTCGCGAGCGGCCGGAAGGCCAGCAAACGCATTCTCCGCGCCAGAGGATGGCTGTCTTGCGGGCATCGAGGAATCGGCAGATCGTCGCGGCATGGCTAAGGTCGGGCGGCCCATCAGAACGACACCGGCTCGGTCTCACCCCAATTGCCGAGGATGCGATCGTCATGGACGAAGGCGTATTCCTCCTTGTCGGGGCCGATATGGATGCGGCGTTCCTGATAGCGGTTCCACTCCACCCCAATCCCCGACCTTGCAATAGGGGCCGTTGGGGAAACGGGGCGAGCCGTCCTGATGGTTGCCGGTGTAGGCGTCCGGTCCCATGGCAACGACCAATCCACGGGCGGATTTCGCTTCGGCCGCGTCCTTGCTGTCGTCGGGGATGATGATCCCGCCCTTGGTGCGCTCGCGGGCCGGCTGCATTCGGACGAGGACCTGATAGCCGCAGGGGCGGATGGGGGGGAGGTCGGGGAGCGAGGGCTTCGTCGCTCGGATCGGAACGGCGGTAAGCGTCGCCGCCATCGGGGCTTTGGCCACCATCGCGGCCTTGCTAGTCGTCATCAGGGCCTTCCGTTACCGCCTTGAGGGCTTCCTTCGCGTCCGACAGGGCGGTGCCGTAGGCGCGAATCTCGGCGACCAGTTCCCGATAGCGGATGTAGTCATCCACGCCTCGGGTCATCTGCTGCATGACGGTTTCAATGCGGGCAGAAGTCTTGTGCTTCAGAAGATCGAACAGGTAGTCGGCTGGCGTCACGGCCGCTGCTCCTGCCGGGTCTGCTGCATCATCCGCGCGGCGTGGTCGGCGCTGATCTTCTGCCCCTGCATCGCGGATTGCTGGTGCCGTTGCGCGACGCCCTCGCGAAGCTGCGCTTCGAGCGCGACCTGATCCTGTTCAACGCCCGTCGTCAGTTTCTCGTATTCCAGCGCCATCTTGTCGTTGTGCTGGGCCTGATCGACCAGCAAGGCCTTGTCCTTCTCGCGTGCCTGAAGCGCGATCTTCTCGCGCTCCCGCTCGTCCCGGAGCTCGACTTCCTTGGCGTTCGTCTCGGCCTGGATCATCGCCGGGTCGGTCATGCCCGGAGGCATCGGGGTCATCGCCTTCAGCTTCGCGACGACGCCCTGCATGGCCTGCGCGGTCTGCTGGGCGTAGACGTTCTCCGTATGCGGATCCATCGGCTGGCCCGGCATCGGCATTTGCCGCGGCGGCTGCGCCATCGAAACCGTGCGCGCTTCCTTCGCCCAAATCCCCCACAGTTCATGCTCGACCGCGTGGCGGAATACGACCTGGCCCGCCGGGGACTGGGCAAACCCGGGGACCTGGAGCATCAGGAGATGCGCGGTGCAGTGCGCCTCGTGATCCTGATCCGGCCTGACTTTCAACTGGCTTCCGGACGCCGCGGCCATGTTCTCGGAGTTCGGGTCGCCCGTGTAGGGCTGCGGAGGATCAGGCATCAGGATCGCGTCCACGTCGTCGATCCCGGCGCGCTTCAGCGACCGCTTGAACACTTCCTTGACGTTGAACAGGCCGGGCGGAGCGGAGCCCGCCAACTGCATCTCGAACTGTGCCTTGGCGATCCGCTGAGTGGCCGTGAACGACTTCGGGTCGGACACCGGGACGACGTCAACCCGCTGGTCGAAGTCCTGCGCCATGACGGCCTGATTTCCGCCCTTGACGGAGAACGGATAGCCCTCGGGCGGCGCGTGCTCGGCGACCTGTTCGGCCAGCAGTCGGAACTCTTTCCGCTGCGCCTGGTGCATCCGCTTGTGGATGCTGGACTGGATCTGCGCGTGGTTCTCGATCAGCGCCAGGACCGTGCCCACCGGCTGCTGAGTGGACCCGTCCCCGATCTCGGCATCCGCGATCGAGGTCAACCGCTGCCCTGCCTCGATGATCCCCGTCATGAGGTTCATCAGAGTGGCGGAGGGCTCCTTGTACGGGAGCGGGGCGAACATGTTCGACACGGGCTTCGTCGGGTCGATGACGTCGATCTCTTTGAACTCGCCCGGCCCGACGACGACGTTGTTCTGCTCTGGTTTGTTGCCCTTGGCCTTGAACCCGCCGGGGAGGTTCGCGAACTGCCCCGCATCCACCAACTGCCGCAGCAGCGACGTGCTCGCCCGCGCCAGGCCGCCCGCGATGTGCAGTAGGCCGAACCCGTAGCAGCCCAGACCCGGCAGATAGCGGTAGTGGACGAAGTACGCCCGACGCTTGAACAGCCCGTCGCCCTCGCGCCAGGACCGGCGGACCGCTGAGGACGACCTGCGATTCCTCGTCGATCGAGACGATGTAGGGCACGGCCAGCCCGTCCGGGTGCCGGGCGGGGTCCTCTTCGATGTCCAGCTCGGTGTGGACTTCGTAGACCTTGCGACGGGCGGAGGGATCGGACTGCGTCGCCTCCGTGCCCTCGACCTCGGAGGCCTTCTCCTGAATGGGGCCGCCTTCGGCCTCCTGCGTGACCGGGATCAGGTCGACGTCGCGATAGAAGCCGGCGAGCTGAAGCCGCTTGATCTCGTTCGGCGTGTAGAGCAGGACGTCGGTGACCCGCGGGGCGGTGTCGATATCCGCGGAGCCGTAGGACACGATGATCTGGTCGGGGTGCTTGTACCGCGACATGACCATCTGCGTGGACGGGTCCCACCAGACCTTGCGAAACACGCTGCCGAGGATGGGCAGCCACAACAGCATCTGGTCGAAGTCGGGGTAATATCCCTCGTCCTGCTCGGTCAGCAGGTAGTTGAGATAGTCCCGGACCCGCTCGGCCTGGTCGCGAACCTGGTCGTTCTCCTGGCCGATGATGACGGTATCGACCGGCCCGCCCTCGGGGAACATCTCCGCGATGGCGCGGGCCTGGAATTTGATCGCGGCCTCGGTGATGAGCGGATAGGTGACGCCGCAGGCGCCTTTGAACACATCGTTGCGCGGGGTGTTGATGAACCCCAGCAAGTCCATCCCGTCCTTGATCGCCTTCTTCCAGTCCTCGCGGCTGTCGTCGTCGGCCTTGACCGCGTCGAGGACTTCGGAGCCAATCTTACGGAGGGTTTCGTCGGGCAGCAGTTCGGCGAGATTGGCGTCCCACTCGGCCGCTTCGATGCCGGGCTCGTCGACGAATTCCTCGCCGTCGAGATTGATGATGGCGCCGCCGTCCTCGGTCGGGATCAGGCTCGGGCTCGGCCCCTCAATCGGCTCGTCCGGCTCTTCGACGAGGTACTGAGTTGCCATCTAGCCTCTACGCGTAGTAGCTGAAATCCCGCTTCCGCGGCTCTTTCGGTGCCGGCTCGTCGAACGGGTCGGTGTCGAGCGACAGGCGCCCGGACTGCCGGAACCGGATCAGGGCCTGAACCGTGCAGTCCACGAGATCGTCATGCGCCCCGGTGGGGAACGCCGCACACTGGTCGATCACCATGTCGGCGAAACTCTTGCCGGCCGGGGCCCAGACACAGTCGCTCTCGAATATCGACTGCACCGAGTAGGCACGGGCGACCTTGTCGCGATCGGGCGTGTAGGCAACGACCGGAATGCCCTGCCGGCGAAGCTCCTGGATCAGCGATTGCCCGGATGCCTTCTTCTCGATCAGCACCGTGTCGGGCTCGTGCTTCTTGATGAGCGCCTTGCACTGGGCGCGGAGATCGGGGAAGTCCACCCGGCCCTGCCATGCGTCCAAGAGGATGATGTTGTCGTAGACCTTCGGGGACTTCGTATCGTCCTCGGTGTCCTTGGAACGGAAGTAGCCCCAGACCGTCGCGGCGGAGAAGTCCGCGCTGTCCTTCTCGCTGAATGCGGTATCGAGCGAGAGAACCACATGCTCGATCGGCGGGGGCTCGGATCGCGACCACCGTTGCCACCAGTGGCGTTTGAGGATGCCGCCCTCTTCGACGGTCGGCCGCTGCATGTAGAGCGCGGACCAGTCCCGCGAGGGCAAGGTGCGCTCGATCCGCTTCAATGCGTCGAGGTCGAACCGCTCGGGCCACAGGGGCGAGCCGTCCGGCAGGATCGCCGGAAAGTCGACCGTCTCCCATTCCTCGTGGGCGTGTTCTTTCAACAGCCACCCGGCGAGGTCGTCTTCCCTCCACCTCGTATTATGGGACACCAGCCCGTCCGCGACGAAGTTGTGGGCGCCGTCGACCGTTAGATCGTAAACCCTTTCGACGGCGCCCAGATCGACGCTGACAACTTCGTCAGTATCGATCCCGGACGTATTCGATGGCTCGTTCCAAAATGCTGGTATCGCGAGTTCGTCCTGCAATTCTGTTGCAGTCGTTGCAGAGCAAGCCTCGCACCCGTCCTGTGTCGTGATTGTGATCCGGGACAAGGTTTGTAACCCAATGCCGGGGTCGGCCGACGCTTCCGTCTGTTCGGCAGATTGCGCACAGCCCGCCCTGCTCGGCGAGCAGTCTCTCAAAGTCGGCTTGACTGATCCCGTATCGCCACTCCCGCCGCTTTGCCAGCCGTCGGTCAGACAAGAGGGATGGCGGCTTTGCTCCGGCGGCCCATTTTGCTTTGTTGTAGTGAGATGCGCACATGCCGCGGCATTTGGCGCGCTTGTCGCACCCGTCAATCGAACACGAGGCGCCTGCGTAAGCGCCCCTCGGAGCGCGACTATACGCATTCCAGCCCGCAAGTCTTTCGTTCTCACCCATTCAAGACCACCTTGACCAAGAACCAAGAAGGGATGCCGCGCGTTTGCACGCACAGCACTTCTCTTTGTCTTAATCAAATAGGTTTGATCGGGACCATTATCAATGATGGCCGCTACGTTCGCCCCAACAAACCTTGTGCCATTCCACGAAAGCACTCGATCGCCGGGCTGAATCCTGTCCAGCCGCTTGTTGCCACCATTCTCCATTGCAATCGCGGTGTCGCCGGCGAGGCACTGGATCAGCACCACCCGCCCGCCCGGCATCAATCGGGTATAGGCGACGGCCGTGTACCAGTCCCGAAGCTGGCGGCGCATCGTCTCGCTGTCCGCGTCCTCGCGGCCCTTGATCGGGTCGTCGATCAGCAGAAGGTCGGCACCACGCCCGGTGATCGGGCCGCCGGCACCGACCGCGAAGTACGACCCGCCGTGATTGGTCGAGAAACGCCGGATGCTGGCATTGTCGTCGGCCAGCTTGCACGACGGGAACGCCTCGGCGAATTCCTCGCCCGCGATGATGTTGCGCACCGCCCGGCCGATATCGTCGGCGAAGTCCTGCGCGTAGGTCGCGGCGATCACGTATCGCTCGGGGTTGCGCCCCAGGAACCACGACGGGAACAGGTGGCTCGTCGTCCAGGTCTTGCCGTGTCTCGGCGGCATCGTGACGATCAGGCGGGTGATGTCGCCCCGCTCCACCGCCTCCAGTTTCTCGGCCAGAATGCGAAGGTGGGCAGCGTCCTCGTAGCGCGGATAGACCAGCCGCGCGAAATCAGTGAACCGACGCGCCGCCCTTACCGCTCGCAGCTCCCTCAGCAGCGCGCTCGCTCGGGACCAGTCCGAGGGCGACAAGCTCTGCCAAGATGTCGGACTCGTTGCGACGCTCATGCTTGATCGTGCTCTCGACCGTCTCTTTCGGCTTCCCGTACACGCGGTTGATAATGGCCTCGGCCGCCGTGACGCGGGCCTTGTCGGATGCCGTCTTGCTGGTCGCGATCTCGTGCAGGGCGCGGATTGCGTCGGGGGCGAACTGCTTCGCCATGGCCAGCGCGTCGGCCTCTTCGGGCGTCAGATTCGGCCGGCCGCCAGGGGTTGGCCGACCGGCCCTTGACCCAGTTCGGATTGCCGCGGCGCTTGGTTTCAGTGTCCATTCACGGAAATTCAGTCGCGATTGCTGAAATCAGCAGCCACGGCCGCCCTTCTTGGTGGGCTTCTTCTTCATGCTGGGTCTCCTTCGGCTAGCGGATGACGAACGACGGCTCCGGCCGCTTGATCCCCAGCCACTGCTCACAGGCATCGCCCATGAATTCCTTCCGGGCTCCCTTGAAGTGCAGCATGTAGGCTTCGGGGATGGCGGGATCGTCGAGCGAGGCCGGGGGGAGGTTGTAGGTATCCATGTCGAGGAAGCGGACCTTGAAGCCGTGCCGATCCACGATGCTGCCCACGGGGGCGAGCGGGTAGACGATGCGGCGAATGCTCTCCTGGTCGCCTGGCCATTCCTCGGGGCAGTTGTGCAGCGCCAGTTCGTAGAAGTTGGCGGCTTGCGCGGATTTGCCCGGAGGCAGGGCGACGAGGCCGTTGTTGATCCCGCCCGGGGAATAGGGACCGATGGTCACCGATACGTCCCAATCCCCGCCATCGAAAATGGGGCTGGGATCTTTCAGGAACAGGCAGTCGACCCCGGTCATGATGACGCCGCCGTCTCCGGTGCCGACGTGGCGGAGATATGCCATCTGGCCGGCGATGATGGCCTGCATCAGTTTGAGGGATTGTGTTCCGTCGAGGGAGAAGATGCGGGTCTTGTCGACATAGGGAATCTTGTCCTCGTTGCCCTTCTCGGTCAGGAGGACGTGACGGAGGCCGAGACGGGAACAGGACGCTTCGAGGCAGGCGATGGCCTCGTCGTAGGAGTGTGCGCGGTCGCCGTACTCGTCGGGGCGGGGGCTGTAGTAGGAGACGATGGTCGGGAGGGTCAAATCGCGCCCCCGGAGTTCCGGTACTTGCGTTGGGTGGGCCACCGGAACGGTACGTCTTCGCGTTTCCGGGCTACGACGTAAAGGCCGAGATTGTCGGGGCACCTGAACCGCTGATGGTGGGGGACGTCATGGAACTCGGGATGGCCGAGGACAGCGCCCGTGGCGGCTTTGAGGACGATGATATCTCCCCCATTGTCCTCGAAGAAGTCTGGGTAGACCGTCGGGTTGAACGACCAGAAGCCGTGGTTGATCTTCGTCATCGGAGCTGCGTGGCAGAACACGCCCCCGACTTTAAGGGCCGCCCATGCGTTTCGGAAGGCGCTCCCGACATTGAAGCAATGTTCGAGGGTGCCGGTGTCGACGACGAGGTCGTATGCCCCGACCATGCCCCCGGGAAGGGGTTCGTTCAGGTCGACCTTGCGCTCGCAATCCCGTGTTGGGTGGGCGTCGATGCAGTCAAGCGTGAAGCCCATCTGCGCGAACCACGCCACGGAATCCCGGACGTGGGGGAGATGGCCTGTCATACCGTGCCAACGCAGGACGGCATCGCTGTCAGGCCGGATCGGGATACCTTCGACGTCGATCTGGTCGTCGGGGATCAGAAGGTCGGGATACCCGAGCCCGAGGGCCTTGCGGTTTCCTCGTGGCGGCAGGACCGCGCGGAACGCGGCGCGGAGGATGCAGAGGTATGTGGGCTCGATTGCCATCCGGTCACACCGTGACGATCATGGCCGCGACCGCCAGACCAACCAGATAGGCGGCGATCGCGGTGCCCACCCATCCCGCCACCGTCCACAGCCGGGTGTACGGCAGGAGGGCAAAGTAGAAACCGACGTCACGCTTGCGCAAGGGGGTTTCCTCCCAGATATGGTCCGGGACGTCGTGGAGTGTCGCCATGGATGCTCCTGTCTTGGGGGCTAGACGGGGCGGGTGGTTGGCTCTTCGCCTTCCACGATCTCGGGAGAGAAGCGGGTGATGGGGGCGAATGGATCGTTGGCGGGACGGGGGAGCTTAGGACGGGCCGGGAGGCCGACGACGATATCGCCAGGCCGCACATCCTTGGTCACGACGGCGCCCGCGCAGATCGTGGCGCCGTCCCCGATGTGGACCCCGGGGAGGATAACCGCGCCGCAGCCGATCACAACACGCTTGCCGATGACGGGAGGCACGAGGCGATCGTTCGGGGTCTTGTAGTTCCGCAGCCCCTCGATATCGGGGTCGTTCGCCATGACGACGCCGGGGCCGATGAACGAACCCTGCCCGATGATCGTGCCGCCGATCACCACCGCCCCGTCCATGACGCTCACGTCGTCCGAGACGACGCAGTCATGGGAGACAGTGGCGTGGTCGCCGATCACGCAGCGGGAGCCGATCACCGATCCCTCGCGGACTGTGGCGTGAGTACCGATGATGCTGTGCGGGCCGACCCGGGCGCCAGCATAGACCACGGCGTGGCAGTCGACCGTGGTGCGCTCGCCGATGACGGTCTCGTCCTCGACGTTCCTGTCCGGAGTGCGGGCGAGGGTTCCGGCCCCTCGGGTCGGTTTCCCAACGACGGCGTGCGGCATCACGGATGCGCCCCGCTCCAGGATGACGGAACCCATGAGCACGGCGAGGGGATGGACCGAACAGTGGGGGCGCAGAAGCTCGGGGTTGTCGATGATGGCGCGATGGTCAATCGGCATCAGTGAGGGCTTCCTTGATGCGGTCGAATGTCTGGGGCTCCCATTCGCCGCGGTAGTTCTGACGATAAGCCGTCATGCCCGGGAACCATGGGCTGCTGTCGCCCCGGACCAGCCAGCGGGCCTCCGGGGGGTGCGTGACGAGGACGTGCATCGCCGGCCTGGAATGCTCGGGGAGCCCGGCGGCGAGGTGGACGTTGGTGTTCGATACCGTCACGTAGGCGTCGAGATTGGGGAGCAGGTCGAGCACCGTTGCCGGCTGCTCTGCCGCCTCGCACAGATCCACCGCCTCGGGACCGAACAACCGCTTCTCGTCGGCCGTGGCGCCGCGCTGGAGCAGGAACGGAATGGCGTTGGCCTTGCGCAGCATGTCCGCGACCAGCTCCGGCCGCGCCTCTTTCCACTGCCCCAGATCGAACCGGGTTCCCGCGCGCCATGTGACCCCGACGTGCTTTCGTTGCCCGGCTGGTCGGATCGTTTTTGCCGGGGGATCGGGGAACATCACCGGGGGGGCGACATCGAACCCTCCCGTGAGCATCGGCAGATCGCCGATGAACAGATCCACCGCGTCCTCGGGACCGAACCCCTCGATCACGTCAGGGAAGGCGCGGCGCATCACCGGGGCGATCTTGGCCGGGTACTTGGAATAAACCTCGGTCACGCCACGGGCGCGGAGCGCGGGAAGCCAGCGGAAGAAGTAGAGGATGTCGCCGAGCCCCTGTTCGCACCGGAGATAGACCGAGCGGTCGAACCACTCGGGAAGCGGCGCCAGTGGGCGCTTGTTGCGCTTCACGACGAGGCGCCAGACGTATTCGGACCAACCCCGTTCGTACCTGCCCACGGACAGGGAGATGACGGCGATGTTGTGCCGGACCTCGGGGTCGGTCGGAGCGGCGAGCAACGCCCGCTCCAGGAACATCAGCGCCTCTTCGGGGCGCCCCATCTTCCAATGAGCGATGCCGAGATTGTACCAGCCATGCCGGGAACTTGGCCCCTGCGGACAGATACGGACCGCCCGCCATAGCCAGTCCACCGCCTCCTCGTGTCGGCCTTCCGCGAGAAGCGCCTCCCCGAGATTGAACACCGGGGGGACTTCGCCGGGGACGGAACGAATGGCCTGCTGAAAGGCCCCGATAGCTTCCGCGTTGTCCTTCCGCTGTCGGGCATCGACCCCGAAGTTGAGCAGCCTTGCGGCTATCGCTGGATGGAGCGCGGCCCCATCAGCGGCGTCTTCCGGTCGCGGGCTTTCGCTCGCTTCGCGCGGCGTCCTGGACGCTTCCGCGGGACTTCGGGCTTCCATTGCTTGGATGCGGTCTTCTCGGCCATGACGGGGACACGAAAAACCCGGCGCGTCGGGATGACGGCCGGGCGGAAACGCGAAAGGCCGCCCGGTTAGGGGCGGCCTCTGCACAGGAACTGGATTAAAGCATTTCGATAGTACGACGCGGGTGTGGCGGCGTCAATAGGGCTCCGGGATCACGCCGCCCTCGGCATCCCATCCGCCGACCGCCGCACCGCCCGCTCATCCCCGATCATGTCGAGAGCGTCGAGCAAATGCTGGCGGAACTGCTCCCGCTTCGATGGACTCCGCGCGAGCTGCTGGAGCGGGACGCAGAACACCGCGACCTGCCGCAGCACCCATTCCCGGATCGTCCCACGCCCGATCAGCGACAGCATGGCATCGAAACGACGACGCACGGCTTCCGCCCGTTCCTCGGGCGTTCGGGTGTCGGTCTGCCGCGCCCGCGTCTCCTTCGCCGCGATATCGTCGGCGTCGTCTGGATTGATCGAGGGCGCCACCATGCGGCGGGATCGAGCGTCGATTGTCGCGAAGGGCTGGCCGAATATGTGGAAGGCGAGGTTCGCGAAGGCGCGGCCCGCATCCCGGCGCCTCTCCGCCTCGCCGGGGTCTTCGTCTCTCCGGGACAGCAACCCCTTCGCGTGCATCACGTCGATCGGGTGATCCTGCGAAACATCCATGCGTCCGACCTCCATCATCCGTTTCAGCACCATTTCCGGGGTCGGCTCGACCCGCTGCTGTTTCAGTTGGCCGCCGGGATAGCGGTCGCCGGGCTTGCGTTTACGTGCCATTGTGACGCCCTTTCGAGATCACAGCCCGCCGTTGACCGCGACGGTGCCGAGCACGGTGCGGTCCATCGAAATCGCCGTCATCGGCGGACCTCAATGCGCTTCGGATGATCCGCCCGGTGCTTCTGGCCCAACAGTCGTCGCACGGTCCGCTCGACGAGGACCTGGGCCGAATGGCGGATGCAATCCCCGCAGATCGCAGCGGCCGGCACCTCCTCACCCGGAGCATCACCCACCACCAGCACGTCGCAGTCGTCCTGCGAGACGCCGCAGAACGAACAGCGCAGTTTCTCGGTCATCGCGTTCCCCTCCTAACTCCATATCGGGCGTTCATCTCGGCCTCGATGCCGCGCCGCATCCACTCGCTACGGATGTCGTCGATGCGGATGCAGACCCAGCCCCGATCACGCCATGCGGCTGCCGCTCGGGCCGCGATCTCGTCGTCGTCGAGCGGCTGAGCCGGGACGTGACGGGCGAGGCTGGTGCGGATCGCGATCATGCCACCCCCAGCCACTTCCGGACATCCGGATCGTCGACATCCGGAAGCCGGCGACCTGCGGTTTCCGCGGCCACGGCGCGGATGGCTGCCGAGATGTCGGGGCCGCCCTGGCGCGGCTCCGGCGGCCCCTTCAGCGGGTTGTCGCGCGCCCTGGCATAGACCGGGGCCGCCATCGCGGAGACCCGTGCCTTCTCGGCCTCGGTGGCGGGGCGGTGCGGGGGCGCCGGCTTGCGTCGGGCCGCCATGTCGGCGGCTACCCGGGCCTTGATCGCCGCGCGCTTCCGCTCGCCGAGCTCCGCCACGACGCGATCGCGGATTTCGGCGGCCTTCGGGAACCACTTGCACTCCATGCGAACCCGCTTCAGCGCGGCCTGGGCGATGTCGACGGGCGCGTCCTCCAGCGCCTCCATCATCGCGTCCGATGCCGCCCCCTCGTCGATGCCCTTGGGCGCCGGGCGCAGTGCATCGACCGTTCGTTTCAGCTCGATCGCCAGCCACCTCGGATCGGCCGGCGCGCAATGCGCCTCGAGGAGCCGTGCATCCGCCTCGGCCGTCACCGGCGGCTCATCCTCGGCTGGGCTCCATTCGGCGTAGCGCTGCCGCAGCGAGGCCAGCGTCGAACGCATTTCGGCTGGCGGCGGCATCGTATTCGTTCGAGCGAGTTGTCCTGCCATGGGTCCGATCTCCGGTCGTCTGGATCGTCACGTCGGGTAGCGGTTGCAGGCGGCGCTCATGGGCCTCGATGATGGCGCGGTCGAAGTAGGCCGGGCCGTTCGGAGGCCCCTGCCCACGCCTCGAAACCATCACGGCTCGGATCGCCGGGATCACGTCGAGGTCGAGATCGAGGCCGCGTTGCAGCCATTTCGCGACGTGGACGCTGGCCGTCATCCAGCCGGCTTGCTTCGACGGGTCGGCGTCAGCGGCCTCGATGACGCGTTCGGTGGCGTCGTCCAACCGAGGTCGCGCCCGCGCCCCATCACCACCATCATCTTCTCCGTCAGGAGAATGTGGTTGTGGTTGTGGTTGCTCATGCCCGGCATGTCCGTGTGCATATGCATGTGCATGTCCGTTTGCATCTGCATCGGCCTGTGCATTACCCTTCCACCCGGCGGTTCGCCGCCTCGACGCGTTTGCGGTAGATCGCCCTCGCCTTCTCCAGCTCGGCGTCGACGCGCTTGTGACGCCACACGCCATCGCCGACCTGGAAGAATGCCCGGATCGTCGCCCGGGACCGCCGCCACTCCGACGCCTCCATCCTGGCGATTCGACGCAGCGCGTGCTCGTCGTCCGGCAACGGCGCGCCCGTCGTCCAGTAGTGGCCGAGCAGCAGCAGATAGGCGCCGTGCTCTGCCGCCGACAGGTGGCCGGTATCCCGGAGGTAGTCGCCCCAGTAGATCGGCATGTGCGCTGATGGGCCGCCGGACATCACTTCCCCCGCTTCACCAGCACGAGGTCGTATCCCAGCGCACCGGCCCAGGCGCGGAGCATGGCGAGGCCCGGTGTACTGGTGCCGGTCTCCCAGCGGCTGAGCGAGTTTTTCGCGACCCCGATCGCATCGGACAGGCTGTCCTGGGACCAGCGGCGCGTCGTCCTGGCGGCAATCAGCTCGGCGACCAGCGGGTCAACGGCCATCACCGCCACCACGACAGCAGCCGGGCCAACCTGGATGGCGGCATCGGTGACGGCTTTGGGAACAGTCGCCCGAGCTCGAACCCGCCTTCGTGCGCGGCGTCCCGCATGACCCCGGCACGGCGCATCGCGGCCATGGCCACCGCTCCGGCGACGGCCCATTTTCGCTGCAACCGCCGTTCGTTGGCGGTGCCTCGCCCGATCCCCAGGAGGCGCATCGCCCCGGTCGCGGTTTCCGCGCGGCCGTCCACGATCTCCCATGCGATGGTGACCAGCATCTCGGTATCGTCGATCGGCTGCGCCATGGTCACGTCCTCCTCGTCTGGTTCGGCCGATAGCCTCTCGGATGACTGGATCGAAGTCCGGCGCGGTAGACCTGCCGATACACGGCCTGCCGGGTGCGGTGCGGGAACAGCGCCGCGGCCTCGCGCAGCGTCATGGCGTGGCGCTCCAGCGCGGCGCGCAGGACATCCATCTCCGTCGTGCTCCATGCCATCCAGGCCATCACAGCGCCGCCCACGCCGTGGCGTTGGAGCAATAGGACATCCGATCGGAACTCGTTCGCACGGGTATCCACCGTGGCTCCGGCCGGCATGCGCGAGGGTCGTCCTCGAAGCGCGCATCCGCCGGCCAATCCTCCTCGCGCATCGTGACCCGCGGCCAGTAGTAACCGGGATCGATCTGGGTCGGATGCGGGCCGCTCTCGTCGTCAATCTCCGGCTCGTCGATCACCACCTCGCCGCGCCACTCCGCGATCCACTCGACGACGACGCCCTTGGGCACCTTCACCGCGTTGGAAATCCGCTCGATCGAATGACCGAGCGCGGCTTTCTCGACGACGCGGAGACGCCACGGCTCGCGTTCGTCCGGCGACAGGTCCATGATGTTCGCGATCCACGCCCGTCCCGGTCGGCCGGGGCGAGGCTTCGGCGGGACCAGCGCGACCTTCCCGACGCGCGGTCGCTCCATGTTGAGCGCGAGTCCCGCCTTCCAGCGCATCACCAGACGACGCGCCATCCGCTCCGAACATCCGATCTGCTCGGCGATGATTGCGGGCGTGCATCCGACCTCGACGAGGGCGAGGAACTGCCGCTCGACCTCGGGCGACCAGCGGTAGGCGGATTCCATGCTATCATGCCTCCTGGATGGGGTGGGGAAGGGTCATGCGGCATCCCCGAGAAGGGATGGCTGGATGGACTTGGGCTCTACGGGCGCGGCGTCCCGGAACAGATCGCGCTGGCGGTAGGCGTCGTCGATCCGGCGGCAGGCGATGTCGAAGTAGCCGGGGTCGATCTCGATGCCGATGAACTTCCGGCCCAACTTCGCGCAGGCGACACCCGTGGTGCCGGAGCCCATGAAGGGGTCGAGGATGGTGCCTTCCGCTCGCTTCACAAGATCAGACATCAACCCGACATGCTTTTCAGTCGGGTGGCCACTTGCCTCAATGCCCGTCAAGCCCGGCGCAATGACGCAATATGGCAACACCCGACTTGCTCGCTTCTGCCCATCCGCTCGAAACTCAAAGATCGGCTCGTAGTTGTCTGGCCGATTCGTATTGGTGCGATACCAAACGTGGACAGCGACCAGCGGCAGCGGAACAGGAGGCGCTTCGACTTCAGTCCAGAATACTTGCCAGTGAGCGCATGGCAGAGAAGCGCAGAATCTCCGTGCCCGCGCGATGCCATCCACAAAATGACCGGCGTTGTTCGGATACGGCGGGTCCGTCACCACCGCATCCACCTTCCCGAGCGTCGGGAGGATTTCGAGGCAGTCGCCCAGATGCAGGGTGGCGTCCCCGATGCGCTCGACCCGCCTGGTCATGCGGCCCCCTTGATGGCATTGAACATCCGCCGCACCGCGTAGCTGCGGACCAGCGAAACGACGGTGAATGCCGCGCCGATCAGCAGGTTGTCGGAGAGCGGCAGGTGAACCCCGAAGGCGGGGAAGATGGCGATCTGGGCGAGGACGGCGATGCCGTAGCCGATGGCGACATTGGCGACCGCCTCGACTGCGGACATGCGGCGGGTCTGGCTCATTCCGCGTCCCCGAGCAGGGTAGTCTGGACGGGCTTTGGAATGGGAGCGGCGTCGCGGAATAGGTCGCGCTGGCGGTAGGCGTCCTCGATCCGCAGGCAGGCTATGTCGAAGTATCCGGGGTCGATCTCGATGCCGATGAACTTCCGGCCCAACTTCGCGCAAGCAACGCCCGTGGTGCCGGAGCCCATGAAGGGGTCGAGGATGGTGTCTTCTGGTAGGCTTGCAATGTTCACAAGCCGTTCCATCCACTCAATTGGCTTAGCGGTAGGGTGCCCGTAGTCGCTTGGCATTGGCTTGGCGTCGCTGAAGGATGTTGGCCACATTCCGGGGCGCTTCGGGCGGTTGCCGTAGTATAAGATCGGATGAGAACAGCAGAATCCCCAGCGACCTAGCCCCACACCACCAGGGACGAAGAAAACTCCCATGTCACGCCACTCAGGATACTTTGAAAGTATGCGAGTGCCCGGCGTTACAACACCTCGCTCCGCTATCGCCAGCGCCGATTCAACACGCTGGATGATGTACGCAGGATCATCGTCCGGGAACGAGGCATAGCCGCCGCGGTTCTTGCGCCCGTCGTTCTCTGTTTTGCCGACGAACCCGACCCCATACGGCGGGTCCGTCACCACCGCATCCACCTTCCCGAGTGTCGGGAGGATTTCCAAGCAGTCGCCCAGATGCAGCGTCGCATCGCCGATGTGCTCGACCCGGTTTGCCATCACACGCCCCCCGCGAGTATCCCGATGATGGCGGCGACGAGCATCCCGGCGCCGAGCACGACGCACCAGGCGCAGCCCTGCGCGTAGCCGTCGGCCGCGCGGGGCGGCGGGTCGAGCATGATGCGGTCGTTCATGTTCACTTCCCTGCCCGGAGTGCGATGTGCTTGGCCTCCCGCAGTGCCGCGAGCCGTTGCAGCCGCTTCCCGTGCGGGGCGCGGATGTAGGCGGCGCGGCGGGTCTCGACCTCGCGCAGCTCGGGCGCGGTCAGGAGGTCTGGGTGGATACGGCGGCGGGGCTTCATGCGGCGCTCGCGATCTGTAGCGCATCGACCTGGCGGATGCGGTCGAGCAGCCAAGACAGCACAGGGACGGCCATGCTGTTTCCGATGGCCTTGTATCGAGGCCCGTCCGCCGCCGGCTTGCCGCGATAGAGGATGTCGGTCCAGCCGTCGGGAAAGCCCTGTAGGCGTTCCGCCTCAACAGGCATCAGCCTCCTGACGGCGGTCGGTGATGCGCTTTGATGTGGCAAGATCGGCAAATTCTCGGCGGTGTCGGCGTCGTTCCGGTATCCGCTGCCGCGCGCAGAGCCCGCAGCAAGGGGGCGGGCAAGGTCTTCCCGCGCCTCTCGGCCCGGCGCAGGATTCCTTGACAGGCTCGCTCGCTCAAAAAGTACCGCTGCGGCACGTCGCCAGTCTCCAAGACATCCGACAACGAAGACGCGACGCCGGCGCTGGGGAACTCCGAAGTGCTGAGCGTCAAGAACTCGGTAGGCGACCCCATACCCGAGTTCGCCCATGAGCCCGAGGACGGTTCCAAATGTCCGCCCTCCGTCGATCGACAGGACGCCGGGGACGTTCTCCCAAACCATCCATCGGGAGCGAACTCGGCCAAGAGCCGCAAGGCCGACGAGGGTGAGGTCGCCACGCGGATCGTCCAATCCCGCTCGGCGTCCGGCGACGCTGAACGCCTGGCAGGGGGAGCCCCAGACAACAACGTCAACTGGCTCGACCGCATCCCACTCCACCTTCGTCACGTCGCCGAGATTGCGAACTCCGGGAAACCGTGTGGCGTGAACGGCGGACGGGAACAGGTCGATCTCCGAACACCAGCGCCAGTCGATCCACGGCGCCGCGCACTCCGGGGCGCCGATGCCGCTGAACATCGTGCCGCCCTTCATGCGGCGGCCCTCGCCTCGCGGGTCGGAATGCCGAACGCCCGCAAGCAGGTCGCGACATCGTCGAGGGAACGTGCCAGCAGAACCGGAGGACACCCGCACTGGGCGAGACGGCCGGCCGCAGCGTTCTGCGCGTCGCTGGGCTTGCCCTTGCCTGCCTTGAGCTCGATCCAATGGGCCCGCCCCTGCCAGACGATGCAGAGATCGGGGATGCCCGGTCGGACTCCCATCGCCTTGAGGATGCCGCCCTCGGCCGTGGTCCTGGCACCGCCATTCGGGACGTGAAACGCCCATGCCTCGGCCGGTAGCACGGCGTCGAGGTACTGGATCGCGGCGCGGTGCAGCGCCTGCTCCGGGCGGCGCACGGCGCTCAGCCCTCGATGTCCGGCGCCATGCCTAGCGCCCGCTTGTAGACCTCCAGAAGCTCTTCCTGCTCGTGCAGATCGGCCTCGTCCATGCCGCGAATGCGGAGGATTTGGCGCATGATCTTGGTGTCGAACCCGGCCGACTTGGCCTCGGCGAACACCTCCTTCATGTCCTCGGACAGGGCCCTCTTCTCCTCGGACAGACGTTCCAGGCGATCGATGAACGAGCGGAGTTGGTCGGCGGTGACGCCGGCTGTGGCGGGGATGTCGGTCATGCCGACGCTTCCGCGGGGACGGCGGCGCCATTGAGACGCTTGGCCTCGCGGGTCGCCCGCATCTTGGCGGCACGCGCGAGATACCGAGACCGATAGTCTGGATCGTTCGCGAACTTCTCCTTCAGAGCTGCGCTAATGCCGGGGCGCACAGCCGGCTTACGCTCGTCTGATGCCTCGTGGACGATGCCGATTGCCTTGAGGCCCGCATGCACCTCCGCCAGCTCTGCCGACAGGCGCCGTTCTTCGGCAAGCAGTTGGTCGCGCAGCTTCGCGATATGCTTGTTCACGTCGCACCCTCCGTCATAAGGGGATGCCGCTGGGCTCGCCGCGACCGGCTCATTCCGGTGCTGACGCGAGGCTGATACGGGGCGCGACCAGCAACTCCGACCTTTCCGCCATGCGATCCCGTGCCGATGTGCTGCGGCACGACAGCCGACGCTCGGAGGACGGTTGGTGTGTGCCCGGCCGGTTCCCGGCGGCCGTGGGAGGTGCGCCGGCTGAAGGGCGCGTGGAAAAGAGCGCCGGCCTTCCACCGGCTCGGCCCACTTGACAGCAGGGCTCGCCCCTCGAAGCGGTTGGGTGCTGTTGGCCAGCCCCGTTCGCGCGGCCCAGTTGGGCCTGCCCCGGAGTGCTGGCGCCGCCGATGCCGGGTCAGATCAGGGTCAGAGAGACGTTCAGGACGTACGAGTTCGGTTTCATGCCGATCTCCATCGTTCGGGTTGCGGGAGGTGCCCGGGAAGCGCGACGGCCTCCGCCCGGGCTCGGAGTGGAAACTCCCGCGATTCGGGGAGTCGTCGCGCATCTCAGTCAAGCCGCGGCGGGAGCGCCCGGCTTGCGTCATCTGAAGATCGTCGCTGCCAGCCATCCGCTCTTCTGCGTGGCTACGATGCACCGGCCGAATGCCGGGGGCGGGTCCACGCACCCCTCTACGGGGAAGAGAGACGGCATGTTTGAACCCATGCCGGCCGGCGGGAGCATGGGCGGAGGTATCCCGCCCGTATGCGAGGGAGGGGGTCACGGCCGGGTTTCCGCCCAGGCCCACATGATGGCGGCGCTGATAGCCAACGCTTCCGAGGACAAGCCCAGAAAGCGATGCATGATGAACAGCCAGCCCACGGCGGCGCCGGCAGCCAGCACAAACCTGAGCAGCCGCCACCCCATCACCGCACCCCCGCCCGTTGCAGGTTGCTGCCGAGGCGCAGAAGGAAGGCGGCGCCGATGACACCCATCAGGGCGAAGGGAGCGGAGAGGATCAGGAGGGCGGGGATCATCCCCACGCTCCCAGCCAGACGCCTACGCCGTGAATGATGCCGATCGGCGGAGCAATCGCGCCCGCGATCAGGAACCCCCAGGCTTGCGTGGTGAAGCAGGTGTAGAGGTGCTGAATCCATGCCGCCAACGCGCCGCCCACGAGGGCCAGCATGCAACACCCGCCCACGATGGCCTGAGCGCGCCTCCTCGCTCGCATCGTCCACCTCGCCATCACTCCCCTCCCCCGATCCCGTCGTCCGCCATGCCGTTCCTGATCCGGGCGAGCTCGTCGCCGAGGCAGGCCGCCGCGGCCAGCGTGTCGATCCGGTGCTCCAGCACCGCGATCCGCTGGGCATCGGCATACCGCTCGTGGCGCAGCGTCTCGATCTCGGCTCGGAGATCGGCGAGCTCCGTGCCGAGCGAGCGGGTCTGCTCCAGGGCGAGCGTCGCGTCGAGGGGGCCGGGGATGGCCATCAGGCGGCTCGCAGCAGAACGCGCACCGCGTCCCACTCCCGGATCAGCGTCGCGGACAACAGCTTGTCGCGGCGCCAGAAATCCTCCGCAGGCTCCACCCCAGTTCCGTCGAGGAAGCGCCACAACTGCGCCTCGTTCCTCTCGACTAGGCGCTGTCCAACCGCCGTCAGTTGTTCGTCCGTCAACCCGTCGGTCGGGTCTTGGAAGTCGAGCGGGCGGTTCAGGATGCGAGGCCGCGCTTCGTTGCAGTTCAGGCAGCGCAGCCAGTTCCTCGGCCATCGCGTCTTGCAACCCGGGCAATCCCAGGTCGTGGCGCGTCCGGGCTTGTGGGGGGTCATTCCGCGGCCACAGCGATCTGGCGGTCGGCCCGCCATGTCAGGAAGCGATCAAGCTCCTGCGCGTGCGCCATGTTGCTCTCAGCCATCGACTGGTAGAGGGCGATCTTCTGGCGCACCTCGTCGTCGCTCATCGCGACGATCGGGACCATCACCTCTTCCGTGTCGCGCTTGACGAGGTAGTAGTCTTGGATGTGCTCGCGCTCGAAGCCGGGGAGCATGATCTGCGCCGGCCGATACTCGCGCTCGGTATCGGAGCCGCGCCGGTTGATCTCCCGCCGGACGAGGTCGCGGACAGCCGTGTAGGCGCACCAATGGAAAAACTCGGCGTCTTCTTCCCGGCCGGGCGCCAGCCCCTCGTTGTGCTCGGCGCAGATGCCGTGGGCCAGCCACGTCGCGGCGATCATCTCCCCGCGCGACTGCAAGTCGTCGATGCGGGTGTTGATCTCGTGCACGAGCGTTTCGCGATAGGACATCGCTCAGGCTCCTTTCAGGTTGACGATGAACCGGTCCATCCACTGGTCGATCACGGCGACCCGGCGTCGGAGGTCGGCGATCTCGGACCGCATGACCCCGTTGGCGACCAGTTCGGGCTTCGTGGTTTCGCAAGCGTCGGAGAACCGCTTGATGGTGCCGATGAAGGCGGTCGCCTCTTTGAACCCGGCCGGCGCAGGCTCGACCGGCGGGGGCGGCTCCGGCTCTCGTGCGGGTGCGCGAGATTGCTTGCCGATCTCGGCGAGCTTGGTGACCGTCAGTGGCGCTTCGGCCTCGACCGCTTCCTCAAACGTGGCGAGGGGGACGTTGGCGACGCGAACGGCGGTCACCTGCTGGTGACGGGACATGCCGGCGTCGCGAGCAATCTGCTGCTGCGTCAACTTCGTATGGGCGCCCGCACTAAGTTGGTCCGTCCGCGCACCCTGGCCGTTGTACAGCTTGAGCAGTTCCCCGCACCGCCGCACCGCCCGAGCCTGAATGCGATCCGCCAGCTTCCGCAGCGTGTCGTCATCGGCTTGCTTGGCATAGCTCGCCAGCGCCTCGGCCTTGTTCGCCCAATCCTGGCACTCGTCGAGCGTGACGCAGTTGGACAAGGCGTTCTTCGCGGCCTCGTAGCTCACCGGCAGGCGAGCAGGAATGCGCCGGACTTCCTCCGGGATGACCATGACGGAGGTCACGCGGCCCTCGTCGTGTCGGCATCGGCGTAGAAATCGTTGGCCGTGACCTGCCCGCCGGTCGCCTCGTTGATGGCGTCCAGCGTTTTCCAGTCCGGGCGATTGAGGCCGCGGCGCAGCCGGCTCACCGTCGGCACCGACAGGCCCGACTTCGCAGCAAACGCCGCGAGCGTCATCCCGTTGGCCGATAGGTAGTCGCAAAGTTTCATGGGATGGAAGTTACACGGGGCGCAATTGTCCGTCAACATCTTCTTGCACCCCATGGCATAGACGGCGACCGTTGGTGGCCGCACGGTGCCAACGCCATGCGAAAGACGATGGTTCGTGAATGGCGCCTCTATCGGGGACTAACTCAGCAGCAGCTCGCCGACCGGATCGACGTATCGACGGCATCCATGAGCCGGATCGAGAACGGCAAGCAGGACTATACGCAAGCGCACCTGGAGGCGATTGCATATGCCCTGAATTGCGAACCGGCCGACCTGATCGGCAGCAGAAAGCCAGGCGCCCCCGAGTTTGAGCTTTGGACCGTCATCCAAGGCATGAAACCCAGCCAGCAGATGCGCGCGATGAAGGTGTTGCGCGCGCTGGCTGAGGAAGACGAGGCGGCCTAGACCTACGCGCGCCGGGTTGCTCGGGGCGGAAAGCCACGCGAGCCGTCTATTACACTGAGTGCAATTTTCCTGTAGACGGCTTCTTACGCCCGGTGTAATCTCCCCTCATCAACACCGAGGGAGAGACCCCGATGCAGATCGCGACCGACCACAACGCCCCGAAGCTTTCGGCCCGCGCCAAGCGCGCGCTCGACATCCTCGCCGACGGCGGATTCATGGTCGAGCGGCTGGAAACCAACTTCCACGGCGGTTCGACCTGGATGACGCGGTTTTGCCGCACGCGATCCGCGGCAAGCGCCGTTCGCGGGCTCGGGATCGCGACCAAGTACGAACTGCGCGATGCCGGGTTCCGGTTCCGCACCGTGTCGGACAAGTCGGCGGTCGCGACCTACTACCAGTTGGCTACGGACTGACCGGAGGACCGCCCGATGATCTCCGACCTGACCACCATCACGATCACGGACGAGGACGGCCACGTCGAGTGGTCGAAGCTCGGCCAGCTCATCGCCGATAACGCCGACGCGATGGACGAGCGCGACGCGGCCGACCTGCGGGCCGAACTGGCCGCCTACCGCACCTATCACATGGGCGGCGGCTCGGGGCCGCTGTTCACCATCCGCAACGTCGAGCCGATCGCCTGACCGGAGGACAGACCGATGCTCTACGAGCACAACGACCCCGGGTTCCTGATCCGCTACGCGCGGACCCTGATCGAGAAGGCGCGGCGGGAAGCGGACGAGCGGACCCGCGACGACTTCCTCAGCGAGGCATCCCACGTCATCACGGCGGCCGAACGGCTGGTCAAGGCCGAGAAGCCGGTCGTCATCCTGGCGGAGGCGGCGTGATGGGCGCGCCTTGGACGCCAGGCCCGTGGCAGATGGTCTGGTCTACCAGCGGCCACTTCATGATTGGGATCGCCGATCGAGACGGTGTCGGCGTCACTGACCCCCGATTCAACCTTTGGCGCGGCGACGACGCGGAGGCCAAGGCGAATGCCCGCCTCATAGCCTCCGCTCCTGATCTGGCGGAGGCGCTGGAGCCGTTCGCGGCGATCGATTTCTTCCCAGACGCGCCAAGCTCGGCCGAAGTGATCAAGGTTCGGGTCGCGATCGAAGGCACCGCCTACGAGGCGTCCGTCACGATCGGGGATTTTCGCCGTGCCCGCGCCGCCCTCTCCAAGGCGAAGGGAGAGACGGCATGACCACCCTCCCCCGCTGGTCCGATCTCGTCACGGCCCGTCCTGACGAGTGCGACCCGATCGACCATCCCCGGATTCGCTACGACCGTTTCGTCGGCCGCGTCCTGATCGTCTGCGCGCTGGCGATGCTCCTGACCGGATACCTGACCGGGGCGGGATGGGTGGACTACGAGCGGGCAACCCACCGGATCGAGCTGGCTCAGGAGGTGATGCGATGAGCTCTCTGAATCTGCGCCCCGTCGATGATCTGCCGCTGGGATCGCGGCGTGGCAGGCGCTTTGTCGCCTACTGCCGCCACGATTCCGATCCGTATGTGGAGCCCGCGCGACCCAATCGCCTGACGATTTACGGCGCGTGGTGTGAAGACAACGGTCACGTCCAGGACGGCTGGTGCGTCGTCGAGTGGGGCGGGGCGTTCACGGACAGCGAAGACGACGGCGGCGCACACATGCCTGACTGGTGGTTCCTCGCCGGCACCGACTTCGAGATCGCGGCGAACCCTACCCACTTCCTCGACATCGAACTTCCGGCGGTCGAGGTGACGCCATGACCACCCGCTCCGTAGACCGGCCCGTGTCGGTGGAGCCGATGACGGACGCCGAACTGACCGCCGAGCGCGAAGCCATGGCGCTCGCCGCCGGGCGCGGAACGTGGCCCGCCGATATCGTTGCCCGACTGTTCGCCACCATCGACGCCCTCAAGGCCCGCGCCCTCCCCCTTCCCCGCCGCTACACCGGCGGACCGCTGGAGGACGGGCTGTATCTGTGGCGGAGGCCGTGGTGGCACGCGACGAGCTGGGCGGCCTTCGCCGTCGAAGGCGGTCGGCGACATGCGTTCATGGGACCGACTCTGTACAGCACCGAGGCGGTCGACGTCTGGATCATCGGCCCCATCCACATCCCAGAAATTCCGAGCGAGGACGCGTCGCCATGACCGCCCGCCTGCGCCCCGGCGATCGCGTCCGGCACATGCTCGACGACCTCGAAGGCATCGTCGAGCAGGTCAGCGCCTGCGGCCGGATGCCGACCGTCGTGGTGCGCCTCGACGCCGGCGGCACTGCCGAACTGCCGCAGGGCGAGTGGGAGCGGCTGCCGACGCACGGGAGCCTGTCCGCATGACCGCCCCCCGCACGCTCCACCTCTCCGCATGGCAGGAGCCCACCGGCCTGTCCTGGTCCGATCACCGTGACTACGACGCAGCGGTGGAGGAGGCCGGGGAGGCGGCGATCGCCGACGATCTCCACCGCTACCGCGGCACCATCGTCGTCGCGGTGACCGGGGACCGCGTCCGCTTCGTCGCCGAGCTCGACCTGGCCGAGGCCGCGCACGAGTACCGGCGCGAGTACGAGGAGGAGCAGGTCGTCAGCGTCAACCACCGGGAGTCCTGGAGGGCATACGGATGACCACCAACATCGGCCGCTGCCAGTGGGAGGCGTGGATGTGCGTCCGCGACCTCCGGGACACGATCCGTCAGGACCCCGACGCCCGGGCGGAACTGGACGACGCGATGCTCGACCAGACCATCGCCGAAATCATCGGCCTGCTCGGCGACCTGTCGGTCGATCGGAAATTGAAGGCGCGGGAGGCGGCATGACCACCGCATTCGATCGGCACGGCATCCGCCACCTGTCGGCCTCGGCGCTGAACCTGTGGAAGTCGGACCCGGCGCTCTACGCGGGCAAGTATCTGCTCCGCTGGTCGGAGGATGCCGGCCCGAACGCATGGCTCGGGAGCGCCGTCGAGGCCGGCCTGACCGCATGGCTCTACAAGCGGGACATCGCGACCGCGAAAGAAGCCGCCGACCGGGAATGGCTCAACCGGAGCCAGGGTGACGTGTCGGATGATGTGGAAGCCGTCAAGGCCCGCATCCTGCCCATGCTCGGGATGGCGATCGACGCCACCCGCGGGGTCAACGACACGCCCACCTCGTCCCAGGCCCGGGTCGAGTGCTGGCTGGACGACATCCCGGTTCCCGTCATCGGGTTCACCGACCTGGAATGGCCGGACAGCATCGTCGACCTGAAAACGACGAAGGCGATGCCCTCGTCGCCGCGACCGGATCACGTCGCCCAGATGGCGGTCTACTGGCTCGCTCGTGGCCGGGAGAAGTCCTGCTCCCTGCTCTACGTCACCGACAAGAAGCACGCCGTCTATCGCCTCGAACCCGAGGACATGGAACGGGCACTCGACGATCTGCGGTCGACCGCGAGGACGCTGGAGCGGTTCCTGTCCCGTGTCCGTGACGGGCACGACGCCATCGCCCTCCTGCCTGCGGATACGACCGGATACCGCTGGTCCGACAATCTGCGCGAACGGCTGAATGCCGAAAGGATGGCGGCATGACCATCGACTGGAAGGCCCTTGCGGCCCCCTTCCCGCCGGACGCCGTGTCTTGGCGTGTGGGGTCCATCTCAAAGCGGGACAAGACCAAGGCGAAAGCGCTCGCCTACCTTGATGCCCGAGACGTGATGAACCGGCTCGACGACGTCGCCGGCCCTGCGAACTGGCAGTGTCGCTACAGCCATGCCGGCGCGAAGACAGTCTGCGACATCGCCATCCGTGTCGATGGCGAGTGGGTTTGGAAGGCGGACGGGGCCGGCGATACGGACATCGAGGCCGAGAAGGGCAGCCTTAGCGACGCCTTCAAGCGATCCGCCGTCCGATGGGGCATCGGCCGCTATCTCTACGACCTGCCGTCGCCGTGGGTGACGATCAACGAGTTCAAGCAGATCGAAGACGGCGAGATGCCGAAGCTGCGGGCGTTGCTGGCAAGA
The DNA here is from genome assembly GCA_016712265.1 of Gemmatimonadota bacterium. Classification (NCBI taxonomy): domain Bacteria; kingdom Pseudomonadati; phylum Gemmatimonadota; species Gemmatimonadota bacterium. The sequence continues at coordinate 39,002 of JADJRJ010000011.1, forward strand.
GACGCCAGACAGCCCGCCGTTTCGCCGCCTCCCGCCCGACCGGAGCCCGCGCCCGCCCATGCCACGGCCCCATCGGCGCCGACCGAAACACCCCGCGGCTGGGCGTACATCACCGTCGATGGCGAGATCGTGCGCGAACCCACGGCGAAGGCATGGTTCGATCGCCTCGAGGCGGACGTCCGCCGTCTCCCGCCAGCCAAGAGCAACAAGGTCTGGGCGCTCAATGAGAAGGTCTCTGGCGAAGTGCTGGATTCCCTCAACAGCGCGGTGCGCCCGAAGGCCGAGGCCCACCTAGATCGCATCATGACGCTGGTGTCCGAGAACACCAGCCCGGTCACCGCATAGGAGGCCGGTATGGCTGGATCAGTGAACAAAGCGATCATCATCGGCAACGTCGGGAAAGACCCCGAAGTCCGATCGACGCAGGGCGGCAAGAAGGTCGTCACGCTGTCTGTCGCGACGTCCGAGACCTGGAAGGACCGCAACAGCGGCGAGCGCCAGGAGCGCACCGAGTGGCACCGTGTCGTGATCTTCAACGAGCGTCTGGCCGAGGTCGCCGAGAAGTATGTTCGCAAAGGCGCGAAGGTCCACGTCGAAGGCGCCTTGCAGACTCGGAAGTGGACCGACCAGTCCGGCGCCGAGAAATACACGACCGAGATCGTGCTTCAAGCCTTCCGGGGCGAACTGACGCTGCTCGACGGCAAGGGTGGCGGGGACGCGGCCGACGCCGGAGACGGGTGGGAGTGAGGCGATGACGACGCTCGTCCGCCGCAAGCCCCGCCTCCGCTCTGGTATCGAGCGGGCACCGCAACGGGAGTTCCCGCAGCATCGCCAGTGGGTGCGCCAGACGCGCGCCTGCGTCGTCGAGGGCTGCGAGGACCGAATGATCGAGGCCGCGCACTTCGACGGGCCGGTCCCGGTCGAGGACATGGGCGGCAAGGGGATTAAGCGCCACGACCGATGGTGCCTGCCCTGCTGCCATCTCCATCACCGGGAGATGCACGCCATCGGCTGGCAGGCATTCGAGGCGAAGTACCGCGTCGACCTCAAGGCAGCGGCCGAAGCCCTTGCCAAGACGAGCCCGCATCGCTGGCGGTGGGAGGCGGAACGATGACCACGATGCACTTCGAGGCGAAGAAGCACGCCTATCGCCAGACGCAGGACGGGATCGTGGTGAGCTTCGTGGTCCATCCGAACGACGTCTGCGCCGACCTCGCCATCGCCCCGCTTGGGACGCAATACATCGTCGCCCTCGCGCCGTACACCGAAGAAGAACATCGTCCGCCTAGCTCAACTGGACCAGAGCACGGGGCTTCTATCCCTGCGGTTGGAGGTTCGAATCCTCCGGCGGACACCACCCCTGCCCCGAAGGAGCGTCGCCCCTTCCACACGCTGCCGAGAAGCCAGCAGGCGGCGATCCTGATCCAAGACGAGCGGTTCCGGCGATGGTGGGATGGCGGCAACGATCCGCTCCCCGACGCGGTAGACGCCGCCATCAAGGTCCACTTGGGCATCATCTCAAAGCGCAATTTGGACCAGCCCGGCCCGACTGCATTCGCGTGGGATGAACTGGTCGCCCGGTACAGGTTCGACACCGATCAGCCCACATGGGAGCGCCCCGCATGACCCCACCCGATCGCCACGAACTGCTCGACGACGCCCTGTCCCATGCCCGTCGTCTCGCACGGGGGCTGGGGATGATGGAGCCCGATGCGCTCGGCATCGCCAGCGCGGGCATGACACACCACTACGTCCGAGACCGGCACGCATCGGCTCTGCATGGGCTGATATTCGACCTGGAGGACGCGTTGAAGAAGGAGAAGGCGACATGCGCCTGACGATCCACGCGAGCGTCCCGCCAGAATGGTGGGAGCAGTGCGCGAGGGTGGCGGCTCGTTTCGATCGAGAGCACCCGGCCCCACACCGCGACTGCATCTATGGCATGCGGGACCCCAGCCCCGGCGACCTCAGCTTCTATGTCACGCGCACCAAGGCCGGGGGGATGGCGATCCGCGCATGGCAGGACAAGCCCACGAAGGAGCCCACGCCATGACCGAGCCGATGACGGATGCGGAGCTGGAAGTGTGGCGCGAAGTCCTCGCCGGACGCGAGTACAGCAGTCGCACTCTAGATGTCTACGCCACGGCGATGAGCCATCTCATCGCCCGCCTCGACGCCGAGCGTTCCCGAGCCGACGCCGCCGAGGCCGCCCGAGACGCGGCGCTCGCCAGGGCGATCCCGGAGCCGGTGCTGATGGAGACGATCGAGCAGGTCGAGGCGCTGCCGCCGGGCCTCTACCTCTACGGCAATCCGCGCGCACGAATTCTGGTCAACATCACGGAGCGCCATCCCGGCGGCGTCTGGACATTCCTCAGCACCGACGACGTCCGCAACGATCGCCTGATGGTAAACGTGTGGATCGCCGGCCCCCTCCCCGACCTACCCATCCCCACGAACGGAGATGCGAATGTCTAAGCGATCCGCGCGCGCCTCGGCCATGACCGGGCAGTGGACGGTCGGGATGCTGCGATCCGCGATCGAGCGAGCCCGGGGTGCGCACGTCATGAGCGTCGTGAACCCAACCATCCCGCACGGGAAGGCGCTCGACATCTATATGGCGGCCCTCGCTGATCTCGACGATGCCGAGCGTCCTGTTCCGATGGTGCCTGACGTCTACACCGGGCGGAACAGGCCCAGCGGCATGGCGCTGACCATGATCAACATCCTGCAGGATTGCGACAACCCGCCCATCCCCACGCCGACGCAGGAGGGCTGAAAATGGCCGATATCCCGGCCCTGAAATGGCGCCCGATCGCGGAAGCGCCGATGGATGGCACGCCGATCATCGGCACGCGCTTGCGAGCTCGCTATTCGGACGAGCGGTTCCTGGCCATCGTCTGGTGGCAGGCCGAGTTCGACGCATGGATCGCCGGCGCGCGAGAGATGTGCATGCACAACGGTTACACCTTCGAGGACGGCAGCGCGCGTCGCCTTCACTCGCCGGATATCCGGGAGCCCGATCACTGGGTTCCGTGGCCGCAGGACCCCGCCCACCCCTCCCGCGCCACGCCCGAGGAGCCGACCGATGACCGCTGAGACCATCACCAGAGAAGATATCAAGCGGCTGCGTGACGTCAGCCACCGCCAACGCGATCGTGCCTATCTGGGCGCAGGGTCCATTATCCGTGGCCGCTACGAAGCGCTCCTCGATATGGCCGAGGCCCACCTCGCCGAGCCCGCTCGCCTCGCCGCCGCCCGAGCCGAGGGGGTGCGGGAGGGGATCGAGATCGCGGCGCGCTACCATGAGGGCAAAGCGGACGTCTACCGGGACAACCGCGCTCAGTTCGGGTTTTTGCATACATCCTACGCTGCCGAAATTCGCTCCCTCTCCCCAGCGCCGGCCCCGTGGACCCCGACGCACCGGCACTACAAGGGCGGGCTGTATCGGGAGATAGAGCGGCTCCCTGATCGGTCGGACGATGGCGCCCGGCCAGAGGGCATCGTCGTATACGAGGGCGAGGATGGGGGGCGGCACTCGATCGACGCGCGGCGGTTCGACGGCATGGTAGCGGCCTACGCTCTCGACGGGGCAGTCAGTCCGACCGGCGAATACGCCCGCCGCTTTGAGCCGATCAATCCAGCGCCGGCCGAGGCGCCCAAGGCCCTCACGCGGTGTCAGGCCGCCAGCCTCCGCAACGATGGCGAATGCTCGCATCCGCTGTGCCCGGTGCCGCACGGCTCGAAGGGGGTCGCCCGGCTCGTCTGCACGCTCCCCGGCGTGGGCGACGACTATGTGGACGAGGACGACTTGCCGCCGGCCGAGGCGCCCACCACCCCGGCTTGTACCGTCGTCGTGTGGGATGGGCATGGCGATGTGCCGACGCCCCCGATCCTCGACGAGCAAATGAACCTATCCGCCGAAGACTGGCGGAGGATCGCGGAGGCGCTGCCAGCGCCGACCGTCGAGGCGAGCGCATCCGTGGCGGAGGGCTTGACCGTCAAGACGTATGACCCCGAGACGGGCCGCACGTCGATCCGAGATCGTCAGCCGCCGGGCCTTCCGAGCGGGTGGGTTCGCGGCGTCCAGTACCTCGCCAAGGATGGCCGAGGGCAGTGGTACTACCTCAACCATGATTGGACGTGGCAGACCTGCCCGCCGTCCGATAGCCCGTTCGAACACATCGCCGCCCTGGAGGCGGAGAACAAAGCGCTGCGGGAGCGCGGCGCTCTGGTCGTGCAGGCGCTCGACGGGCCGGGCGCCAACGCGCAATTGCTCGTGTCGGCCGTGGACGGTCTGCGCGCCCTCCTCCAGGGCCAGGGAGGGGCGGATGGCCGGTGAGCGGCTGACGGTGCTCGACGTCCCTCGATTGGCCGCCAAGATCAATGCGCGTGGAGCGTGCTGGCTATGGCTGGGCGCAGCGTCTCAGGACGGCTATGGCACTGTGGCCTGGAACGGGAAGACCCGAAAAGTTCACCGCATCTCATTCGAGATCACCAACGGGCCGATCGAGGCCGGGCTTTTCGTTTGCCATCGGTGCGACAACCCGCCGTGCGTTAACCCAGACCACCTGTTCGTCGGGACTGCGGCGGACAACATGCGGGACGCCCGCGCGAAGGGCCGGCTGCGAGCGACGATCACATCGGATCAAGCCCATTTCAAAGCTGGCCATGCCCCGCGCGGGGAGCGCGCGAGTGGTGCGCTGCTGACACAAGCCCAGGCCGCGGAGTTGCTTGTCCGCGGCGCCGCCGGAGAACGAACTTCTGATCTCGCGCGAGAGTACGGCGTTGGCCGCACCACCGTTCAACAACTCTTTCGCGGCGAAACTTGGCGTGACCTTGAGCGTCCCGCTGGACTGCCGCGGCCGAGCGGGCGCTACCAACGCCAAGCCGGCCGCCGCGCCCTGGAGGAGGCTGACCATGGTTGACGCACGGGTGCTGCGGGAACTGGCGCAGGAGGTCGCGCGGCTAAGCGGCTCGGATGCATCAATCGATGCATCAATTCGGCGGGCTCTTAGGGGCTGGCATCCCCTGTCGGGGGTCTTGATTACCCCTACGCGGACGCTTTCCGAGGCGGCGGAACTGATGCCGGAAGGCTGGTTCGTGAAGGTCGAGAAGAACAGCCACAACTGGTGGGTCTGCGTCGCCCGGAGCCGGGGCTACAGCGAGCAGTGGTCGTGCGACACCATAGCCGCGACTGAGCCGCTTGCTCGCGCCGCCTGCGCCCTCCGCGCCATCGCATCCGATATCGAGGCGAAGGAGGCCGATCGCCATGCCTGACTGGCGACGGATGGAAATGGCGCCCGGCGACGGCACGCCGATCCGCGTCCGCACGGCCGGCGGGCACGTTCTGATCGCCTCGTGGCGGCCAGTCGATGATCCCGATCAGGAGTGCGGCGCATGGCACGCCGAAACCGAAGGCGACCACCCTCCATGCTGGTCGGATGGCGTCTGCTGGGAGATCAACGAGGACATGGAGCCGAGCGATCCGCCCGCCGAGTGGCAACCCCTCCCCTCACCCCCGGAGACCGAGAATGGCTGAGACCCGCGACTTCCACATCAGCGACATCCTGACCATGACGACCGGAATGCTCGTCTCGACGCGTCATATGAGCGGTCTGCACGAGCTGGCCGAATGGATAGCCGGTGGCCCGGTCTGGACGCACCAGCTTCCCCGCGTCATGCGAGAGGCAGCTCCGGTGCTGCTCGCGGCGCACCCGCATCTCGCTGGCGCCGATTGCGAAGGCGTCACGCCTGAGAACATCGCGGCCCGGACTGCCGGGTGGGTGGCACAGTTCGGCGAAACGCTGCCGGTGCCGCGCATGTCCAGCGACCAGCACGAGCGGATCGACCCCATTTCGGAACTCGCCGAGAAGGTCCACCCGTCCCGCATCCTCGTCGTAGAGACCCCCGATGCCGGGTGAGACGATAGAGAGGGCGGCGATCCGGCGGTACACCACGGTCTGGTCCATGCCGCGCCCGATGCGGCACAATGGCGAGAAGGAGCCCCGCGCATGAACCAACCCACGACGCCGGAAGGGCTATCGACCACTCTCGCCCGCATCGAAGCCTTCAACCACGGTCTAGCAACCGACGGCATCAAGGCCGAGCGGTCCGTGATCGACGCCGCCAAGGGCATCGTCATCGACGCGCCCGACGACTGGCGCCTGCCGCAACTGTGCCTATCGGATGATGGCGAGATCGGTCTCGACTGGTACGGGCCGGGTGGCGAGATCCATATGGCTATCGATCTTGAAGTCGTTGCGTGGATCGCCATCGGGCCGGACCGCGGCTTAGCCGATGGTGGGGTTTTCGATCTGGGCGCGCCGATACCAGAGCCGGTCATCCTGCTGATGCATGCGATCTATTCGACGGAGCCCCGCGCATGAACGCCACCCCGATGACGGCGGAGGAATATGCAGGGCCGTGGACGACGGGCCGCGAAACGGTTGCGGCAGTCATGGCGCATCTTGCCGCCGAATACGGTGCCAACGCCTGCTGGGAATGGCCACGATCCCGGAACCGTACCGGATACGGCGTAGTCTGCTGGCAGGTCGGCCGGCGGAAGCGAGACAAGAGATCAACGTCGGCGCACCGTCTGGCTTGGATGGCCCACACCGGGCAATCTCTGGGTCGGCTCCAGTTCGTCTGCCACCGATGTGACAACCCGCCGTGCATTAACCCGGCGCACCTGTTCGTCGGCTCGCCGCAGGACAACACGACGGACATGATCGCGAAAGGCCGGCAATGGGCGGGGCCGCGGCCCGGCCGGCCGCGCCTACTCTCTCCCGACGCCGAACGCGTTGCGGCGCTGGACAGACGATCCTTGCGGGACGTCGCATGGGACTACGGCGTCACGTCTGGCACGGTTGCGCGGTGGCGCAGAGAGCATCGCCCCACCCCCACCGGGAGGGCGGAGGGATGAGCGGAGCGGCAACTCTCAACACGGCGCAGATGGCGCTACTGACCCGGCTCGCCAACAGGCACTACATAGGCCACTCGCGATACGGACGGGGCGCTTGGCTCTACTCCGCGGACCGCCGATGGCCACTCGGCAGAGTGCGGCTCGCAGACCTCCGCAATCTGGTCCGGCTCGGGCTCGTGGCGCGAAACGACCTCTACAATGATGACCCGAAGCAGTTCCCAAGTTGCGCGTTCATCACCCCCGCCGGCCGCGCCTATCTCTCCTCCCTGCCTGAGAGGACGACGAGATGAACAACCTATCGAGAACCTTCGTGGGCCATGCGGCCGACGTTGCTCTGGGAAACGAGATTCTGCGAGGCGTCGTCGGATCAACGGCGCACGGAACGGCCATCGAGGGGCAGGACGATCGCGATGAGATGGGCGTGTTCGTCGAGCCCGCAGAATACGTCTGCGGCCTGACGTCGTGCGACCACTACATCTACCGAGACAAGCCCGAGGGCGTTCGGAGCGGGCCGGGCGACCTCGACCTGACGATGTATAGCCTTCGCAAGTTCTGTCGTCTTGCCGCGGATGGGAATCCGACTGTCATCGTCCTGCTGTGGCTCCCGTCGCATGTCACGACGACGCCGATCGGGCGGGGCTTGGTGGGCATGCGCACGTCATTCATCAGCGCAGAGTCCGGGCGCCGATTTCTGGGTTACCTGACATCGCAAAAGATGCGGCTAACAGGCGAGCGGTCTCGCACGGTCAATCGCCCGGAACTGGTGGAGAAATACGGATACGACACAAAGTTCGCGATGCACGCGTTACGACTTGGCCTACAGGGCATCGAGATGCTGACGCATGGCCACATCAGCCTGCCGGCGCCAGAGCCCGATCTATCCACGCTGCGGGCGGTCCGGTCGGGCGCCGTGTCCTACGACGAGGCGCTGGCACTCATCAGCGACGCAGAGCAGCGGCTGAAATGGCTGGTAGACGACAGCCGGCGAACTGTGGACCGCACCGCCATCAACCGATTCCTCGTCGAGGCGCACAACGACCACTGGTCCCGCCCCACCCCCGGAGACGCCGCATGAGCGACGAGCACCACATGATCGCCTGCGGCCAGCACGCTGAGGCGCGGCGCGTGGCCGAAGCCCGCATCGCCGCCCTCGAAGCCACGGTTGCGAGGCTGACGGCTGTGATTTCCCCAAGCGACCTTCGGGCTTTCGAGACGGCGTGGGCCGCTGACGCCGCAAGCGGCGGAGACGGCACGCTCGCCGCCCTCACCGTCTTCCTGGAACGGAGGATGAAGGGATGATGACGGACTACAGCGCGAAAGCGCCACGCGAAGTCCTGCGCCGCCTGCTGGCGATGGCAACGCCCGGCCCGTGGACCACGGACGGAGAAAACCGCGACGACTTGCAGAAACCGTATCGCTTCGGCCCGCAGGTCGTCTATGCCGATACCGATTGCGATGTGCATCCGATCGCCGATTGCTCGTGCAACCATACATGCCGAGACGAAGACGAAGCGGCGAACAACGGGAAGCTGATCGCGGCGGCGGTCAACGCACTCGGGCCACTGCTCGATTACATCGACGAACTCGAAGCCAAGGCCCGCCCATGACCACCATCCGAGAGACGATCGCGCGGGCGATCTATGCCAGCTTTGCCGGCGGCACGTCCGACGAGACCTTGGACGACATGGCGTCGGCGATCGCCGAGAGCGGCGCCGACGCCGTCCTCCGCGCCCTCGACGAGGCGGGGCTGGTGGTGGTGAGGAAGGATGCGGCTACGGCGCCTGACGAGCGCGGATTGCGCTGATCTTCGCCCGGCAGTCCTCCCCCGCCGCGCGGAGGAGTTGTTGTTCATGTAATGTTCTAGTATGTTAGCGAAGCCGACGCGCGTTGGAGCGCTGCGCCGGCTTCTGACCAACCGTCATGTGGAGCATGACCGCGATGGCTTCCGATTCCATACCAGAAGAATGGCGTCCGGTGGAAGGCTGGCCTTACGAGGTCAGCAGTCTCGGGCGCGTGCGGCGCGCGATTGATAGCCTTGGGGCCTCCGGCACATATCCGGGCCGCATTGTGTCGCCGAAACCGCATCCTACTGGATACTTTTATGTGGTTTTGAGTAAGAACGCCAAAACCCAAACCAAGAAGGTGCACCGGCTGGTCGCCGAAGCGTTTCACGGACCGGCGCCAGACGCGAAGTCGCATGTCGCTCATTGGGACGGGAACCCTACGAACAATGCCGCATCGAACTTGCGGTGGGCGACACCCGCGGAGAACTATAGGGACACTGTTCGCCACGGTCGCGCGTACAGAGGCACTGCCGCTTGGACAAACAAACTCTCCGATGAGGACGTCAAGGCCATACGGCATCTGGCGGCTGAAGGTCGTATGTTGCAACGCGAAATCGCCGCATCATACGGGATCGACCAAGCTCATGTGTCTCAGATACACTTGCGTAAGCGGTGGAAGTGGCTCGTTTAGTTATCGCGCGGGAAAGCCCGCAGCCGCCTCGCCTCTTCCACCCACTTCCCCGTCGCCCTGATCTGCGCCTCTAGGCCGATAGCCCACTCGTAGACCCGGAGCAGGTACTCTGCGGCATCAGCATTGGTCACCGGGGGCGATGGCACCGCAGGCCGCTCAGGGACGCGCAGGAGGGCTTGGGGAGGGGCCAGCGGCTCCACCCGCGTCACCACGATCGGGCCCGGCGTCGAGCTGGCGCACGCGCTCAACAGCAACCCGAATGCTGTCGGGAGCAGGATCATTCGCATCGGGGGCGCTCCGTATCTCTCGGACGATGGTGACGATGCGGGAGCGGATCACGTCCCGGCCAGTCTCGACCGAGACCACGGCCCGGTCTGCGGCGTCGGTGATGGACTGGCGGATCGCCGCCTCTTGCGCCTGGCGCTTCAGATCGTCCCCGAGTTTCGCGATGGCCTTGTCCTTGGCCTCGATCGTGGCGGCGAGCCGCCCCTTGTCCTCGATGGCGTCGTAGGCGAGGTAGCCCACCCCGCCGAGGGCTGCGGTCAGGCCGAGGATGGCCCACCAGGTGACGGGGATCACCGGACCGCCCACTGCCAGAGACGCCGCAGCGGGCCGACCGGATCGGGGACCGGGATGCGGGCCACCAGCTCGCCGTCGAGACGGCCCCATGCCAGCGCACGGAACCGGGCCTCGGCCTCGTCGGCGTCACGCGCTTGGAGGGTGAAGCACCACCGCCCGCCCTGGAAGGGATATGAGAAGGTGAAGGTCTTGTCGTCGGTCATGGCCGCGCTCCGCTCTACTCGCACCACCCCATCCGCCGCCCGTACTCCCTGGCCGCGCTCTCGGACCCGAACCCGGCGAGGTAGCTGGTTCCGGAGCCGTCGAACTCGTCGAACCACGGCTCGCGGGCCTGCCACTGCCACGGCGGCGTGTCCCGGAGGACGTGGGCGAGGGTGACCTTCTCGCGGGTCAGCATCAGGCCAGCACCATCGCCGCGGCCGTGACCGTGTAGAGGATGGCGCCGTGGCCCAGCGCCCCCAGCCACGTCGCGTGCGGCTCGCGATCGGTCAGGCCCCGGGCGATGAACCCGGCCTCGTAAGTCGCCACCTTCGCGACCCCGGCGAGCAGGACGGCAGCAGCCGCGATCCACGCCTCGTGCCACGCCAGGACGCCAGCAGGGGCGAGCGTGACCAGCGCGCCCGTGCCCGCCATGGCGAGGTACGCCATCGGCACCGACAGGCCCTTCCGGCTCTCGTAGAACCGCAGCCCGAGCCCGCCCATGTGTCCAAGCGACCATGCGCCGGACATGCCGGCCCAGATCAGCCCCGCCTCGACCCAGCCGTAGGCGACGAACCCGAACACCGCCGCCGGCAGGCCGAACATGGCGATCCCGACCTCCTTCGCCTTCGTGAACGAGGGCGCGCCGGGAAGCCGGCCCTGATCGCGGACGTGCGCCCAGAACAGGCCCCAGACGAGGCCGAGCACCGCGGCCAGCACGGCGAGGATGATGGTCATGATGGGGGTCTCCGAACGTGTGCAGAAAATGCACGGGTTGCGTCGATTTCGTTTGACCGGCAGCTCGGCGCGTCCTATCATTAGGACATGAGGGAAGGGCAATCGCCCGCCCGCCAGAGGCAAGGAGCCCGGTCATGGCCATCAAAATCCGCACCCCCGAAGAGATCGCCGCCCGCGTCGCGAAGGCAGAGGCGCGGAAGGCCGCCTCTGCCCAGCGGCACATCGACTACATGCGCGAGCACCCATCGGCCCCGATCGAGTTCGCCCCCGCCACCGGCCGGATCGACCTGTCGCCGCTGCCGACGAGCGCGGCTGCGTTCCGCGCCAAGATCAATCGTCGCTGAGGGCCGAGCCATGACGACCTATCCCGACTGTGATCTCGACCGTTCCGCCTACCACGCTGCCGTCCGTTACGTCGGCATCGAGGGATGGCCGACGTTCGTGTTTCCAGGCGCCCATGGGCGCTTCGTGGACGCCGCGGATCGCGCCCGGCGGCTCGTTGATGCCCTCCGGCTGGCCGGGGAGACCGGCGCCCAGGCATGGGTCACGACGACCGGCGAACGGCCGTCGGGCTTCCCGCGCATGGGGCAGCCGCTCGGTCCGACCATGGCGTCCGTCCGCCCCCCGGAATGACGCGCGACGAGTTCCAGCGCACCGCCATCGCCATTCTGCGGTCCGCCGTGGGATGGCAGTCGGCCATCGCCCGCCGGCTCGGGGTCGAGCCTCGAACGGTGCGGCGGTGGTTGGCCGGCGGCGAGTTCCCGCCCGACATCGAGGCCCGTCTCGGCGCCTTGATCGGCGCCAGCGATATCAGCCCGTGGCCTCGAGACGAGTGGATGATCGGGGATGCGCTCGGCGGCGATGGCCGGCGCCGGGAATATATCGCGCATCTCCAGCCGCCGCGCTTCGTAGCACGGGTCGTCGCCCTCGATGAGAACGGAGAACCCGAGGCCGACGAGTTCCCCGCCGACATCCTATCCGGCACGGTCTATCAGGCCGACCCGGAGACGGTGCTGTGCGAAATCGACTGGATCGACGACGTCCCGCCCGGTCAGCGGGCGCAATGGCTCGACGCGGCAGCTGATGCGATCGAGCGGGAATCTTAGCCTACCCCGCGTCTGGATCGTCCACTCGGCCGGTCACCCGGCCGCGTCGTCGAGATCGCTCTTGCGCTGCGCCGTGATCTGCATCCGGGTCGATTCGTAGCTGGCCCAGGTCTGCCGCCGGTTCCGATCGTCGTAGGCCGCGCCGGCGATGTAGGCCATGACGACCGACCCCAGCAGCATCGCCAGCGATGTCGCGATCGTCTCGTGCAATCGGCTGTCGTGCCGGCCAGCCAGCATCAAGTAGGCGAGCCCGACCATGCAGAACGACAGAGTGAGCCAGACCGCGCGCCGGCGCAGCCTCCACGACGTCTCCAGTCCATTGAGGCGAGGATCGCCGTCAGCCGGCACGCCGGATGCCCTCGTCGATCACGCCGTCCGGATACCAGCCGCCATCCGGTTCCGGACCGCGGCCGTTCTCGTGTCGGATGATCGCCTTGACCAGCGACCGCAGGGTATCGAGGTCGTCGATATCGATCACCGCATCCGGCGCGACGCCCAGCTTCCGCGCCACCGTCACGAAGTACGCTTCGGTGTCGTTCTCGTTCGGGGGCGCCCAGCGGTTGATGATCCCCTCGACCGTCCGGAGGTCGTGCTTGTCGTAATAGGTCCGCAGCACGCGGACGATGGCGCGGATGCCCCACTCGGGTTCGTCGAAGACGATGAAGCGGGGATCGCCGGACTGGTCGGCCGACATTCCGGCCCACTTCGTTCCGGTGCGGTCGATGTTCCCCGGGTTATTCCCGCGCACTCCGCGCGGCAGTTGGGCCATAGCGGATTCCCTTGTCTTTGATGGTGTGGTATAGGAGAGGGGCCTTAGCGGGGTCAGAACTGCGAACGAACACGCAGCACCGCGGCGAGGGTGGTGGGCTACTCCCTCACCCTCGCCGCGATCTCCGCGGCTTGGCGGAGGACTTCACCCGCGGTCATTCCTGCCGGGCCCGTGTCGCGACGAGCGCCAGCACCTCGTCGATCCGCCGGTTGATGCCCTGGATGCCCATGTCGAGCCGGCTCAGGTCCTCGCGCCGGGCGCTTTCCGCGCGAACCGTGTCGATCTTCGATTCCATGCGCATGATTTCTTGGTCGTGGTCGCTGCGGACCTCTCGAATTTGCGCCTGCACCCGCTTGATGATGCCGAACGCCAACGACGCGACGCTGACCAGCACGCCCGCCCCGGTCAGGACGTGGCCGATGGTGATCTCCACCGCCATCACGCGCCGCGCTCCACCAGAACGAGCCGCCACTTCTCACCGACGCCGAGCAGGCAGGACACTCCACTCGGCATCTCGCGAACGGCGGTCCACGTCGCGCCATCCTTCGTGGCGTAGATCACGAGGACACCGCCGTTCCGCATCTCGCCGGTGGCGATCTTCCGCTCCTGGAACTGCCGCTCCAGCTCTGCCGCGACCTCGCGAGTGGGGCCGCACGACTGCTGGGCGAGCGCCGGGGACGCCAGCAGCAGAAGTGCTGCGGCGGAAAGCCATTTCAGCATCTCGGGTCTCCGCGAAGAATGTTTCGGGGAATGTCCGCCCTTTCACGAAGAGCCGAGGGGCGGTAGGGTGGCGGCCTCAACCTATGGAGGCGACCAGTGGCGCGGATCGCGTCTATACTCGTCTTGCTGGGAATTCTGGCCGGATGCGGGCCTCGAATGTCGATCGCGGATCAATGCTCGCAGTACGGATATCGACCGGGAAGTTCGGCGCACGCCAACTGCCAGATGCAACTGTCGATCGCCGATCAGAACTTGCAGCAGCAGCGCAGCAACAACCTGACCCGCATGGGGATGCAGATGATGCAACCACCCCCTTCGCCGGGGATGACGACATATCGTTTTCCCTCCGGGAACACGATGACCTGTAGCCAGGTCGGCAGCATGGTGAGTTGCCATTGAGCGTGGCGGACCATGCGTGGTCATGGGCTGCGTTCGGTCTGGGTGCGATCGTCTATGTGGGGCTGGTCGCAGTTCTTCTTATCGTGATCCGGTTTTCCCCGGGGGCGCCGAAATGGGCGCGCTGGCCTATGGCCGCCACTTTGACAGCAACGTTGGTCGCCACTGCTGTATGGTTCGTTTCGTCTAGAAGCCTGCCAGTTGCGGTCGGCGGAGCCGTCGCCGGGGTCGTTTCCGCAATCGCCTATCGGCTACGATACGGCCAGTGGTGGGACGCGGGCTAGAAGCGCCCGGCCTGTTCGTCCAAGGTGACGCCAGTCGCCGTCCCCAGGACACCCGGAGGGGGAAGGAGTCGACTCGGGGTCGCGTCCACCATGCCGGCCGCGCGAACGCCCTGCACAAGCCGTGTGGCCGGTGCGAATATCCCCGCAACAGCCGCCTTAGATTGTGGCGATGCCAAAGGCAGCATGGAAATAAGCTTCTGCACGAAGTTCGCCTGCGCGACGGCGGTGTTCGACGTGTTGTCGCCCCCGGGAACACGGATCGTCGAGCGGGCGCCGACCCGGGCAAGCTGACGGATCAATGACCGCTCTTCCGGCGTGAACAGCATCCGCATGACTTCGGCGTTGTCCCGGAATGCGTCGTTGACGGCGCCGGCGAAGTTCGCCCCGGAAAATACCCGCTGCCCTTCCGACGCCACCCCGCCGTCTGCCGATCGCGCGAGCCGCAGAAACGCCTCCTGCCTGATCTGGTTCCACTGTTCGTCTGGGAGCGCGGCGCGGAGATTGCGGAGGTCGCGCACCATTCCGAACTTGTTGGCGCCGAGTGACGACGAGCCGAAAATGAGATTCGCCGCCTCCAGTGGACTGACCACCGGGTTGCCCGCGGCATCCTTCTGCACCAGTCGGGCGATGATGTTCTTCTGGCCCGTCGCGTCCTTGACGTCCTTGAACAGCGTTGCGTAGCTGGAATGGGCGCGGCGGGCATCGCGCCATGCCTTGATCGCCGCCGGGTCTCCGCTGACGAGATCGGCGTCGAGCAACCGTTGCAGCCCGGAATCCACCTCTTGAATCGCGCGACGCAGCGCCGTGCTGTCGGCGTCCGGCATTCCCTTCGCGAGGTTCGACGCCTGCCTGCGCCACCGCTCCAGGGACGTCAGCAGCACCTCGCGATTGCCGGGCTGTGCGCCGGAGATGGCGTCCAGGCTCTCCAGCATTTTCGCCGTCTTGGGCGTCAGCGCAGGATCGATCATGAAGTCGCCGAGCGCCCCGCGGACTTCATGAGACAGCCGGAGAGCATCCCGCCCCGGGATCGCCGCCGCTGTCCCGCGCGCCGTCGCATACAGATCGTCGACGTTCTTCTTCGCCACGTCGCGCGCATTGGACAAGGCGGACTGCACCGCCGCCGCTCCCTGGCCAGGAGCCGTCACCACCGGACCCACATCACCCGCCATACGCTGCGGAATGGCCTTCAGATTGGCGCGGAGCGCGTCGTCGGCCTGCTCCCTGGCGCCGATCATCGTGGCCGCGGCGCCCTGCCCGTAGGCGCCCTTCCGCATCATGCTCTCGGTCATCTGCTGGCCGGGTTGGCCAGAAACATCACCCCGCGTCAGCGGAACGGGGACCGGGAGCGTCTGCGCGTCGGTGTAGCGCGCGGCGTGGGTCGGGTCGACCGCTGACTTGGCCTCCCTTCCAAAGCGCGCCGCCCACTCTTTCGAGATATCCGCCGGGTCGATGCCCAGCTTCTGCACCTCGCGGATGCCAGCCTCGGTCAACCGGCCGGTCTTGGCATCGAACAGTGCCGGCGACCCGAAGATGGCGCGATACGCCTTGCCAACCAGCGGGACGGCGAGTTCTCCCGCAGCACCGAGCGCGCCGGCCGTGACGGCATCGCCCAGGTCCATGCCCGCGGTTGCCCCGCTTTCCTGAGCCAGCTTGTCGGTCGCGAGCGAACCCGCGGCAACGCCCGCCCCCGTTCCGACCGCGCGGCCCAGCAGCCCCAGCGCGGCCCCACCCGCCTTCCCCGCCAGCCCCGCGAACGGCATCGTAATCATCATCTGAGTGAACGTATCGTCCACATCCTGACCGGAAACTCCGGGGCTGTTGAGGTAGTACCGCTTGCCCTCGTACTCGACCCACGCATTGCCGAACTTGTCGGTGCCAGCGTTTGTGATCTTCTCTTTCAGTCCCTGTCGGAGAATGTCTAGCTTTCGGTCATCGGTGCGACCAAGCGACATTCTCGCCGACGTCTCGCCCCAGCCCGGGACCTGGAGGCGCGGGAACTCTTCGTAGTTGAACTCGCGACGATCGTTGCCCGTGATCGCGTTCGATACCGCATCATAGGCGCCGAGCGCTTGGCGCCCGAGCCATGACGTGGCGGTCGCCGCAGCGTTCGATGGCTCGGGCACGCCTTCCGTGTCCCGGACGCGGGCCACCTTTTCCCATTCGTCGGGTTCGGATTTCGGCACCGCCACCGAGGCCCACGGATCGTCTGCCATCACTTCCGCTCCATCAACCGCGTGCCGCCCTTCCCATCCGGAGCGAAAAGACGCTGCCCTTGGGAAGAGCCAGAAGAGCGGGATCGTTCGGATCGGTGAACGTCGGAATGGAGCCGTCACCACGCCCGACCGGAACCGTTTGCACCCGCGTCCCGGTGCCGTCCGGGGTCGGCGTCTCGACGCGCAACGTTTCCGTGGGAGCGGGGGGCGGCGGCGGTTCGGCGGGAGGTCCAGCCGCCCCCGTCGGATTCGGAGCAGCCCGCGGCGGAACGGCCGCGGGAATCTCTGGCGCCTGCACCCCGGCGAACAGCGGATTCTTCTCCGACCAGTCGGCGAGGTACAGTTCCCATCCGTTGAGACTGTTGTTGTTGGACTTCCGATATTCCTCCATGAGACGCGCCACTTCGACTGCTCGCTTGTTCAGCGACTTGGCCGTCTCGACCATCAGCTTGCGCCCCTCCGGCGTCGTCTCCAGCCCCGGGACCATCGACTGCAAGAACTGGCGGTCGGCATCGGACATCGCGCCCGGCATACCCGCCCCGCCGGCCGGGTTGCGAAGTGTCAAGGCGATCTCGTTTGCGAGCGCAGACGCGGCCTCCGCCTGCGCGACCTCCGCAGGCTTCCCGAAAATGGTCGGAGCGTTCTTCCCGAGGATCGTCGACAGCCCCTTCTGGAGTTCCATCAGGGACGTGCTGTATTTTCCGGTCTGGACGCCTTCGAGAAGCTGAGACATGCGGTCGAGCCGAGCATTGCTCGAAATCGCTTCCGCGGCACCCTTCTGGACGTTTGTGTAAGCCTCTGCCTGCGCCCCGGCGACCTTGCGGGCGAACTCCGTCTCGGCCTTGTTGTCTATGTTGACCGTTGCGCCACCGCCGACCCGAGCTGCGTAGTCTCGGATGAGCTTCTGACCCTCCGGAGAAGATGGATCGATCCCGGCCTCGCGCATCGCCCGCATGACGGGGCTCTCGCCTTCGCCCCTGATCTTCGCCATCGCGGCTTCATACTGCTCGGGCGTGATCCGGCCGGCGCGTAGGTCGGATTGCAGCTTGCCGGCATCCGAAAGCGGCTTGTCGCCTCCGACGTTCTGCATGGCGCCCGTCTTCTTGTTGTAGAGGACGCCATCGGACATGGCGTATTCGCCGCCGTCCTTCTGGTCGAACTGCGCCAACTGCATCCCGAGCTTGAAGCGGTCGAGGGTGTCCTGACGGGCAAGGTTCTGACCCTGGGTGAGAGTGGCGTTGCCAGCCTGTAGGCCCGCTCCCAAGCCCCCGAGGAAGTCCGGTCGGTTGGACTGCATCATCGCGGCCCCGGCGTTGATGAGGGCGTCGGCCCACGGGCGCCCCTGCCGTTCCGGCATGAGCTGGGACGCGATCTGGAGATATGGGCTGAGGGCGGACAGGCCCTGGGGCTGGGGGCGGGCGCCGAGGGCGGAGATGCCCGCGGTCGGCTGCATCCCAGCCACCCGCTCGCCCATGGCCGCGATGTTGGCGAGGCCCTGGTCCTCGTCATAGGGCTGCTGCATCGGTTGCGCTCCCCCGGGCTGGCCGGTGATGACGGACGCGATCTGGTCGCGCGTGTAGTGCTTCTTCCCCGCCTCTACCGTCGCCATGGCTTCCATGAGGGCGGATTTCACGGCGGGGTCGGAGAGATTGAGCGGCTGCGTCGGATCGACGCCCATGGCATCGGCGACGCGCTTCACATATCCGTTGGTGTTGTTCTCCGAAGGCGGAGCCCAGCGGTTGACGATGCCTTCGATCGAGGTCAGGCCGTGCCGCCTGGCATAGCTGTCGAGGTTCTTCGACATTGCCATGATGCCGGCTTCGGGCGTCGCAAACCGGACGAACGGCCCGTCCTGTTCGGGCGCCATCCCGGCCCATTGGACCGAGGATTGGCGAATGGCTCCGGGATTGTTGAGGCGGATCGAAAGCGGATCGGAATACGCCCCGCCCATCAACTCGTCGTCACCGCTCCCCCATGTGAAATCGGGAAGGGCGGATAGGCCGAGCATCAGACGCCATAGCCCCAGTAGTCGTAGTCCATGAAGGACCCGAAATCAGCGCCGAGGTTATCCGCCGACGCCAAGTCACCAACGATGCCGCCAAGGGATTCCGTCCCATCATTGACGAGAAGGCCGGAGCCGACGTCGCTTCCCGTCCCGCTCAGACCGCTTCCACCCGTCAGCCACCCGTTCCTGCCGAACGCCCCGGTATTGCCGAGGGATGCCGGCGCCTGCGGTGAGGCCGCCCAGAATCTGCGTCCACAGGTTCGGGTCCGGGGTCTGCTGGGTCGTTGTCGATGCCCGGCTCAGGCCGTTGCCGTTGACGATCCGGCTCAACTTATCGAGCTGCGTCCACGGGTAGTTCTGCTGTTCCTGCCAGTCGGAATAGGCGATATCCGCGTTCCGTTGGGCGAGGGAGCGATCGAGCGATCCGATCCCGAGCAGGGCTTCGACGTCCCGATAGGCGTTCGTCGAGGCGGAGTTGCCGAGGTTGCCGAGAAGCTGGGCGGCCCCAAGCTGCTGCCCCAGGGCGGACAGGCCCAATCGCTGCGCGTCGAGCCCCGACGACTGGTTGGCGAGTGCTGCGCGGAGCAGCGAGTTCTGGTTCTGCGCCGCAGCCTGCAACCCCATCTGGGCGGTGCCGAGGTCGGCCTGTAGCAGCCGGTTCGCGTCGTTCTGCCAGACGCCCTGCGCGTTGGTGTAGTTCTGCGCCCGGGACTGGTTCGTCAGCTCCCCTGCCTGCCGCGCGACCTGCGTGGACAGGTTGCTGTCGTAGAGGCCCTGTCGCGACCCACCGAATGCCCCGGACTTCGCGAACCGGGCATCGGCATTCGCCTGCTGCCGGGCCGCGGCGTCCTCCAACTGCCGAACCGCGGCCTGCGTGACCAGCGATTCATAGGGGTTCATGTAGCGCGAGATATCCGCCTGTGGGAACATCTGCGCGCCAACCACCTGCGAGCCGATCATGGGCGAGTTGACCCGCTCAAAGGACGGGTTCGTCATCCCGCCCGCAGACCCGAAAATCTGCTGTGCCATGGACTGAGCTTGGGAATTGGCCGGCTGCCAGTTCCCCTGCGCGTCCTGTACCCCCTGGAACGCCTGCTGCTGGTAGGGGGAGAGAGGCGCTACGCGGGCGTAGGGATACGCCTCGTAGGGCGTGTTCTGGTAGACGTTCATTCCCTCCGACAGGAGGTATTGAAGCGCCGCGTTGAGGGTATCCGGGAGGGTGGTGGTCTGCGTGGTCGTCGGCATCGGACGGCCTCCTCAGTTCCCCGCCTGCTGGGCGTACCAGTCGAGGCCGGACATTCCGTCCCCGGCCATCGGCGCGGGCTGCGGATAGACCTTCGGTTGCGAGGGCGCGAACGCGGGCGGCTGTGCCGGCGTGGTCTGGCCGTAGACCTTCGGCCCCGTGGGCGGCATGTATTTCGGCCCGGTCGGCGCCGTGTAGGGCTGCGGCGTCCCCCACTGCTTCGGCCCCGTGGGCGGCGTGTAGGACGGCTGCGTCGGGCCGTACTGCTTCGGGCCGGTGGGCGGATAGAACTTCGGGCCGGACGACATGCTGTAGGTATTGCCTCCGTCGAGCGACGTCGGCATCTGCGCGGACGCGGCCGGCATGGGGGATGCGTTGAACCGCTGCGCGTAAGGCAACGGGTTCGTCGGCCGCTGTCCTGTCTGCCCCCACATGCCGCCCGCCGGCATCGGCCCGCCCTGCGCCGGGGGAAGGCTGCCGATCCCGCCCGTCCCCTGCTGGCGCTGGGACACCATCTGCATGATGGCTTGGAACACCTGCGGGTTGGACTGGGCAATGTGCTGCAACAGCGCCCCGAAGGAAGTGCTCGACGACTGGTTCCACATCTGGCGATCCCCCGAGGGTCAGTAGGTGAACGGCGAGCGGAACTCGACGGTCTGCGAGTTCGGCTGCACGTAGTTGATCCCGCCGTCACCCGGATCGGCGGACTGGTAGGTCGGATATCCGTAGGTCGATGACCCGTAGCCCAGGTTGAGCAGCGACAGCCACGACAGGGGATCAACGGTGGACTGCTGCTGGGTCGCGCCCGTGTCCGTTCCCGTGCCCGAGGTCGGCATCCCGAAGAAGAAGTTGATCGGGAGGGAATAGGGGTTCGTTGTCCCCGGAGTGAGCCCGGTCCCCGTCGTCGTCGTGCCGTTGGTGTTCGTCCCGCCGCCGGTCTGCTGGTTCCCACCCGTGTTCCCGCCCGTGTTGACGGGCGTCGTCGGAACCCCGCCTCCGGTGGGCGTGGTCGGAGCGCGTCCGTAATTCCCCGTGATCGGCGTGTTGTTCCCGTCCCGAAGGGTGGTCAGATCGACCCCGGAGAGGCTTCCCATCCGGGCGTTCGCTCCGGTCGAGCCCCACAGTCGCCATGGGTCCTGCGTCCCGGTCGCGGAGTAGTATTTCTCGCTGTACGGCGTGACGATCGGCGTCCCATCGGCGTTGACGAACTTGCCGTTCTGGTTGCGATACGCGCCATATACGGTGTCCCAGTAGAGCCCGTTGCCGGCGGGCTCCAGCTTGATCTCGCCGTTGGCGTCGGACGTGTAGAGCGACCCGTCCGGGTGCCGCCAGATCGTGAACCCGGTGACGGGCTCCATCGACAGCAGTTCCGACCCCCGATCCCAGCCGGGCGAGTTGTTGGAGTAGTCCAGCGCGCCGCCCATGATCGACCCGCCGGGCGTGCCGGCGGACATCGCGTTCGCGATCCCGGCCGGCGTCCCGCCCGTCGTCGTCCCGATCGGTGCCGTGGACACCCCGGAGAGAACCTGCCCGAGGTCCGTGGGGCCGATCGTGTTTCCCGAGGGGATCGATCGCCCCTGCGAAATCTGCCGGTTGATCCGGTTCTGCACCTGCGCGTTGAATCCGGGAACGGCCTGCTCCAGGGGCTTCCTGATCTGGTTGAACTCGGCCGAGTTGATCGGGATGCGGTTGAGCCCCGGCATCTCCCGATAGATCTGATCCGCGGCCTGAAGGCTGGTCATCGTGCCTTCCAGGCCGTTCGGGTCGTACCCGGCCGACAGGGCCATCTCGACCGCGTTGACGTTCACTTTGCCGGAATAGATATCGTCGAGTGGAACGTTCACGACGTTCGGCCAAGAACCCACGGTGATGTAGCCCCGTTCCAGCGGGCTTTCCCGGACGGTCGGGTTGTTCTGGTTGGCGAGCCCCTGATAGCTGCCGTTCTGGTAAACCGCCGGGCCGTAGTCGAGCGTATCGAGGCCGAAATAGTTGTTGATGGCGAGGTATGCGTCGCGGCTGTTCGGGTCGACACCGATCGACGATGCCAGTGCTGCGAACTGCTCCGGGGTCAGGTCGGCGATCTGGGAGAATGTCGGGTCCCAATCCCCGCCGAAGCCCGGTCGCGGATCGTAGATGCCGAACGACTGGTTGTTCTCGGGCGTGAACCCGGAGGCGACCGGAATCTGTCCGTACCGGTTGAAGTACGCTTCGAGGTTCCGGACCTGGTCCTGCCCGGTGCCGAAATCGAAAGTGTTGAAGCCCGTTCCCAAGGGCTGGGTCGGCCCGCTTTCCGGCGGGGCCGGGGGCGCGACGTAGCCGACCGGGACGGTGCCGTTGACATACGGACTCTCGTTGAGGAATCCGTTGCCGCCCCAATTGCCGATCCGCTCCGGCTGTCCCGCGGCCCCCAGGATGTTCGCGGCCTGCTGCTGGGTCGCATACGGCTGGGTATCGATCCAGTCGTTGAACGCACCGCCGCCGAAGTTCCCGGTGTAGCCGAGCTGCTGGGCGAGCTGCTGGTTGACCTGGTAGTTGTCCGGGTTCGACCCCCAGGACTGGTCGCCAGAGGTTTCCGCCATCGGCGAGCCGTAGTTGTTTGCCGATCCGTCGTCCTGCGGCGCGCCCGCGCCCCAGTCCATGATCCGGTTCGACTGCCCGGCGTCGCGCAGAATCTGCTCGGCCTGCTGGCGCTGCTCGGGCGTCGCGTTCGCCATGTACTGGTTGAACCCGCCCGTCGATCCGCCCGTCCAGCCGCCGAAGTCGCCGCTGAATCCGGTCGCCTGCGCAAGCTGACGATTCACGTCCTGATTGGCGGACGAGCCCAGTTCCGATTGTCCTGCGGAGCGGCGGCGGACATCGCGGATGCCGAATTGTTCTGCGGCGGCGCGCTTTCCTGTGGCGGCGCAGAACTCGCGGTCCCGGTCGACGGGTCCCACCAGTACGTCCCGTTGACCGGGTCGGACACCATCTGAGCGGCGAATTCCCGCGCGCCGGTTTTCGGGTTGCGACTGTTCTTCGGATGCCCGACGACGTACTGAGCGGGGTCGAGGCCCGCCTGCATCATCGCTTGGGAGGCGTGCTGCCGAAGCGCGGGATCGGCCTCCCAGACACCCCGCGGAACCACAACCTCGCCCGGCGTCAGGTGGCCGACGGTGTTGTCCCCGAACCGCCCCTTCTTCGCCATGTCTCGGACGGACTTGCCCATCGCGGGCGCGTTGTGGTCGCGGACCTTGCGACGGGTGGTCATCTTCATGGGCACGCCCCCGAAACGAAAAAGGCCCCGCCGAAGCGAGGCCCGAAAGGCTTGGGAATGGTCGAGATCGTCAGTAGCGGAAGGCCGTGTTGAACGCGCCGTAGGGCGTCCCGTACTGGTTCTGCTGGCCGTTCTGGCCGCCGGTCATCGGGTTCTGCCCCGAGAAGGCAATGCCCGACTGCGGACCCATCAGTCCATTCGCCCCGAAGGCCGCGGAGTAGATCGAGGGCGACAGGCTGAGGTCGTTGTAGCCGGAGCGGAGGATCGAGGGATCGTTCGCGGTGTTCTCGCGGCCGAACCCGAGGGCCGTTCCGGGTGTGCCCCAGGATGCCCCGGCAACCGGCATCTGGCCGGCGAGGACGTTGGGCATTTCCATGCCGCCCGTCGAGAACCCGGCATTGCCGCCGGCCGTCTGGGTCTGTCCGAACAGGGTGTTGGGAACGTTCTTGCCCGAGGGGTTCCGAGTCTGCTGCCACTGGTCGTAGGTCTGGGGGGCGGTGAAGGAGGGGAAGTCGGACTGCGTGACAGGCTGCGGCGTGCCTGGGCCGGAGAGCCCATAGACCGGGTTGACGCCCGAAACCGGATTGATGGCCATGTTCGGGTTCGCCTCAACGCCCTGTTGCCGCGCCTGCCGAAACGGCTCGGCAAGATCGTTGATTGTTGAGCCCGGCGCGCCGATAGAGCCAGTGGGCGCGCTATAGAACCCCTGCTGCTCGGGCGTCATGTCCTCGAACTGAATCACATCACCAATCTGACGCCCGGCACTTGTCGGCAAGCCGCCGAAGCTCGCGACGCGCACGGATCCGGTCACCGGGTCGTAGTTGGCCGATCCGTTGTAGTTCGTCCCCGAGTTGGCAAAGCTATTCCCGCCCCCGAAATCCGCGGCCTGCCCCGTCGAGGCATCAACCCATCCGTTCTCGGTATAGATCAGGTCCGCGAACATCGGCGCCCCGGTGGACGGGTTGCGGAGGTTCCGCTGCCCCACGGTGAACTGTGACGGGTTCCGCCCGCGGGACGCCATCGCCATCATGGCGCGCTGTCGAAGGGAGGGATCGGCGTTCATCGCGGCGTTCGGTATCACCGCTTCACCACGGGCGAGGTGGGAGAGACCCGCGCGACCGGGCGCGGGACCGGCGCGCATCAGGCTACCGATGCCGGCACGGTTCATCATGGGCAGGCACTCCTATGTCGGGTATCCTCCGCCCCATGGACGGAGACGGGACCGGCTGCGACTTCCTTGCCGGGAAGGATGCGAATTACGTCCGGGCTTGGAACGAGGCAGTCGCGACGATCGCGCGGGCGTTCTCAGCCGCTGCGGAGAAGAACCCGGACGCTCCGAAGTTCCCTGTTCGTTCTAAATGAGGTATAAATAGCGAAGCCGGCGAGCGTTGGAGCGCTGCGCCGGCTTCTGACCAACCGTCATGTGGAGCATGACCGAGATGGCTTCCGATTCCATACCCGAAGAGTGGCGCCCCGTGGAAGGCTGGCCTTACGAGGTCAGCAATCTTGGGCGAGTCCGCCAAGCGCTCAATGCCACCCCGAGGCCAGGGAGACGGCCAGGGCGCGTAGTCCAGAACTGCATCGGCCGGAATGGATACCCGGTCGTGTGCCTGCACGACGGGAAGCGCCAGAAGCTGGCTCTAGTTCATCGGCTTGTCGCGCTCGCCTTTCTCCCGCCGCCGCGACCCGACCAGATCGACGTGGCGCACGGAGATGGGGACCCATCGAACCCACGGCTGTCGAATCTCCGCTGGGCCACGCGGAAGGAGAACCACGCGGACATGATCGCGCATGGGCGCAGCACCCGTGGCGAGAAAAATGCTCGCTCGAAACTGTCTGCCGCCGACGTCCGCACCATCCGCGCGCTTGCGCCGGCCGCCCCGCGGTATCGCGTGCTGTCAGAGCGCTTCGGAGTTTCGATCCCGACCATCTGCGCCATCGTGCACCGCAAAAGTTGGCAGTGGTTGACGGACTAACCAGCGCTTCGCATGTTAGTGCGGCTCTCGTTAAATACCCTCCCAGGCCCCATAGCGTATTCGAAGACATTGAAGGGCTTGGCGTCCTCCACCCCGTTCGCCGCCGCCACCCGTGACAGCGTATCGTCCTGCGCCCCCGTCAGGTCGTATTCGTTGAGTTCCCAATCGGGGCTGTTCGGGCCGGTGTAGGCGTAGAGATCGCCCGTCGTCAGGCCGGTGCGGAACCACTCCTGCCCGCGCGGGGTCTGCTGTCCGACGTAGCCTTGGATGATCTCCGGAGCCCATGCCCCGGCCTCGGTGTTCGACTGGCCCGAATAGCTGCTGTTCTGCGCCCGGTCCTGCCAGGTGTCCCAGTCGGTCGGCATGGCCTGCGGCGCGTCCCACACTGGCAGGGACTGGGTGCCCTGGTAGCGCGCCATGAGGCCGGGATCGGTGCCGGGGGTGAAGCTGTTCGGCAGGTCCTCCAGCGTGACCGGGAGGCCCATCTGCCCCCGCGCGATCGAGCGCCCGCTGTTCGCGGCGAGGGTCGGCGTCCGGTACGGTGCGCCGCCGACCGACCATGCCGGGATGTTCTTCTTCCACGACATCGAGCCGTAGGACGTGTCGAGGTCATCGACCATCGAAGGGTCACCCCCGGCGTACCATCCACCATCACCGCGATAGAGGTCGGACAAGCCGCGCGCCTCGCCCACCTTCGGCCCCTGGCCGCCATAGAACCCGTCTTGAAGGGAGGTGTATCCCGAGCCCAGCGTGATCGGATGGTCGGTGTTCTGGTTGATGGCGGCCATGATCTTCGCGAAGGCGAGCATGGGGGCGGCATAGCCCGCGGCGGTCATCGCGCCGCCCAGCGCGCCCATACTTGCTCCCGCTCCTGCCGCCCCGGTCAGGCCAGAACCGGCCGCGACGCCTCCACCCTCCATGACGGGCGCCGCCCCGAAAATGCCTTCAAGGCCCAGACTGGTGCCGATCTCGCCCAGGGTCGGGAGACCGAGGCTTTGCCATGACGGAAGCCACGACGTCAGGCTCGAATACGTCTCTGGCGCCAGGGCCTGAAACCCGAGCCGGCCAAGTTTGAGCGCGTCCAGCACCGGGAAGCCCCCCTCCGGTGCCAGACGCGCCCCAGGCGCCAGGTCTCCGATCCCGTAGGAGCCGGAGTCCGCGCCACTCGATCTCGCCCAATCATCGAAGGACTGCGGTGCGGGGACGTACATCGGCAGCCCTCCTGTGCTATGTTGCGTTGATGAATCCGACGCATTCGGGTTGCTTCGACGACACGATCATCGCCGGGGAACCGGGGCCGCTGCTCACGGCAGCGGAGGCATGGAACGTCGTCGAGGAGCTGGATCAGGAAACGACGGCGCGGTCGGTCACTCTTCGCCAGTCCGTTCCGTCGTTGAACGCCAGCACCGCCCCGCCGGTCTCGTCGATCACGTAGATGATGCGCTTCGTCTCGGTAGGGCTCGGGAGCGTGTCCACGGTATAGGCCCGGACGGGCGAGGCGTTGATATCGGCCACGATCCCAGACAGGGCGGTTTCCACCTGCTGCGATAGCTGTCTCGCCCACTGCTGGATTTCAGCGGGGGACGTGCCTTGAAGGGGTGCAATCCGGATGCGGCTCACATCCCCTCCCCTTCGCCGTCCATGTAGAGAGAACCGACCCCGGCACCCGCCATGGGCGCCATGATCCCGTACTTCCGCAGAATCTCGATCAGCTTGTCATCGAACACGACGTAGTTGCGGGAGCCGTCGCCGGCTGCGCGGGATCCCGCATCGAGGTACTTGATGCCGGGGATGCCCCGCTCTCGCAGCGCAGAGGCCGCGGCTCTCTTGTCCATAAAGTCGCCAGGGACCAGCCTGGAGCTCTCGTAAATCTGCCCTCCGGTCCACTCCGGCTTCATGTCTGCCAGCGCCGCCCGCGCCTTGTCACTCTGAGCACTCAGCGGCGCATCCCAATCCAAGAACTGCTTCGGGTCCGCGTGGATGTTGACTTCGTACATGCGGCCGGGGGTCTCGGGCGGCGCCCGCTTCATCCGGTCGAGCGCGATCTGCATATCGGACACTCGTTCAAACCAGGGGAAATCGCCTGCCTTGAGCGCGTCCACGCGCTGGCGTGCCAGCCTTTCCCCGACCAAGTCAGCCGCGTCTGACGCGGCAACAGGAAGCGTCGATTGCCGCGCAACTTGCTGGTACGATTCGTCAAGCATTCGGTCCAGATCGTCCAGCCCGGTCGAGAATGTCGGCTTAGCCAAAGCGGCCCGATAGCTCCGCGCCACCCCTTCGTTCTCTGCGAAATACAGCCCATGGCCGTATGCCTGCGCCCCCTCCCCCGTTCCGATCTTCGACATATCGAACCTGTCGAAGTCATGCGGGGAGCCGTGGTAGGCGCGGATCGGCTTGATGCTCCCGAGGAACTGGCCGAAGTCCAGCGCCAGCGACTGGTTGAGCGCGTTCGCCGTCGCCATGTCGCCCCGGCGCATCGCCTCCCGTGCGGCAACCGCGCGCTCGTTGATCGTCGGGCCGAAGACCGTGCCCAGCATCTCGGAATAGCGGTCGTAGAGGCCCTTGTCGGGGTCGTAACCGGCCCCTTCGATCTGTTGACGACGACGCGCTTCAAGCAGCGCCGTCGCGTCGCCCATCGGGTCGGGAAGGGCGCCCAGACCAACGGTCGGCACCAGCGCGGAGATACCAGCACCGTCCATCGATCATCTCCGCCCCGCCGTAGAGACGTTCAAACGCAATGCCCCAAGCCGCCAGTGATCGTCCACGCCGTCCGAGCGGATTTCGATCGCCATCTGCCGGCCCTCGAAACGGGTATCCACCCGCCGCGTCGTCGGCGTGACCATCAAGGCGTCCTTGGTCCGCAAGGTATCCTGTGGGTATCGGCGATAGGAGCAGATCAGGTCGCACGATCCGGACAGCACGAAGTCGGTCACCACGCTGTCCACTCTCAGAACCCGGTCGCCGTCGTCGATATCCAGGGGCGCCGATTTCACATAGGCGGTGAGGGGATCGTCCCCCGCGTTGTGGCCGATTTCATGCCACCAGAACACGCCGTCCCAATCGACCCCGATCGGCCTGTCGAAAATCCCTCGATCCAGCATCGCGGTGCGCTGCATCGTGCCCGTGAACCAGATCTTGTCCACGAACTGGAAGGCAACATAATCGGAACAGTCGTCCTGCCCGGTGCGGGGGAAGAACCACCAGATTTCATTCCGCGCGATATTCGGAGCGCAGTAGACCTCTTCCCAGTCCACCCGCTCCAACAGCCCCTGGACGTACTGCTGCACGGGGTTGGGCGCGAGTTGGAGGGGAAGCGCCCCTTCGTAGAGGTAGAACGCTCCGTTGCGCGCCATCCAGAACGTCGACCCATCGACGACGGCAGCCGCATTCGGGCCGATCAGGCCGCAGTTGTTCCCGATCAGGGTGAACTCGAACGGAATGTCGGCGTCGCCCGGCCGGAACACCATCGAATACAAAGCTGTATCCGACCAGATCAGGCTTTCGCCCTTCGCCGGCTTGCCCGTGACGATGAACCCGCCCTCGCTGAGCCGCTGGTTGCCGGCGTAGTTCGCGGACTGCGGAACCCAGGTCGTGTTGTCCGCCACGTCCGACCATGCCACCAGCATCGGGTCGAACGTGCCCTCCTGATCCGACCCCAGGGCAACCATGATGTTCTCGGCCGTCACCATCACCGCGTTGACGCGGCGTGGCGAACCGGACACCACCTGCGCCGTCACGTCCTCGTCGAGGCGCCATTCCCTGATCTGCCCAAATCGGGGATTGGCGATACCGTACTGCCCCCATTTTCCGAGGGACCATGTGCGCGGATAGATTTCCGTCGCATCGGCGGGATCGGACCATCCGCCACCCTCGGCGCGGGGATCGGACCATCCGCCCGCGCCCCATCCGGGACCGCCTGAGCCGTGCTCGTTCTCCGGCGCTTCCTCTTCCCCGAAGGGTGACGTGAGGGCCGCCCATCCCGACGTTCCGGCCGTGCCCGTAGTCGTGACCAGAGCGCCGTTCTCGCCCCCGGCGACCCATCGGCCCGAGGTATTGTTGATGACAGCGTAGAGGGCTTGGGACGCGGTCGTGGTGGCGACCTGCGTCCACGACGACGGCGAGCCTCCTGACGCCGTGGCGAGCTTTCCGTTGTCGCCCGCAGCCATCCAATAGGTCGTGCCCCCGGTGTTGTAGGCGGCCACGTCCCAGATCGTTTCGTCGACCGGCCCCCAATCGACCGCGCCGCCGGATGCGTCGGCCCCGGCAATGACCAAGTTGCCTGCCGCGCCCAGTGTCTGCGCCGCGCAGATCGCATCCCGGTCCTCGGCATATCCGACTTCGACGTTGGTCGGGACTGCGGTCGATGCCGCGACCTGCGTGATCTCCCGCCACCGCTTGATCGAGGTCACGGTGGAGTTGTTCGGCCCGGTGATCGCCTCGGTGGTCACCTCGTTCCGGGTTGTCGTGCCGGAGATCGTGAACGACACCCCTGACAGGTTGCCGGACGAGTAGATCGTGACGTAGCGGCCGGCCAAGAACGAGGACTTCTGCAACGTCATGTTGCTGGGAACCGCGGTCCCCGCCGTCATCAACCGCGCCCGCTCGCCGGCCGCGATCCATGTCGTGGTGTCGTGGTTGTATTCGAGGGTCCAGAACGCGGCGTCCGAAACGCCTGTGGACACCACAGACCACGTCGTCGTCGCGATCACACCAGCCGACGCGACCCCGGACAGCCGGCGGACCTTTCCATCGCCACCGCAGGCCAGCCAGCAATAGGAGGCACCGAACGCCTGTTGGGTATGCTGAACGTCGTAGATGTCGGAGACGCCGAAGTCCGGTGCGGCGGTGGTGAACGTCTCCAGGTCTGTCGACGTGACCATGACGCCGCCCTGACCGGCCAGAACCCAGGTCGAGGAACCGTCATACTTAACGGCGTAGATCGTGGCGCGGGACCGGGTGCCGATGAAGGCATTGATCGTCCCGATTTCCCACGAGGACAGATTTGTCGATTTGCCGATCTGGGCATGGTCGCCGACGATGACCCACGTCCCGTTGCCGTAGGCGCAATCCCGGATGACGGAGGTTCCGAACCCGATATCCGAAAGGATCGTCCAGCTCGTGCCGTCGATCGAGTAGGCCGCTTCCCCGCCCTCGCCTACGGCAAGCCAGCTACCATTACCATAGCACAAAGAGCGAACGCGCCCCAGTCCCGTGATGTTGTAGAGCGTGTCGGTATCGGTGACGTAGAGGTCGGTATGGGTGCCGGCCATGAGCCAGCGATTGCCGGTGTTGTCGGACCACGCAAAGAGGCCCCGGCACTTCCCGGAGACGGCGGCCGACTGCTGGCGCTGCCATCCTCCCAGCTTTTCCGCAAAGCCCCGGTAGAACCGCACCTTGTCGCCGTCGACCCAGGTTCCCTCGGCGGAATATTCGGTATCGTCCCGCACCATGCCGGGGCGGAACTTGAGGGAGGCGAGTTTGAACGGCATCAGGTCGTGCGGGCGCGGATGCCGAAGAACCGGACAACCCCGGCGTCGAAGTTGCCAGAGCCACTTAGCTGGAGAGACACCCCGTCAACAGCACCCCCGACGTATGCGAACGTGCCCATCCGCGGATACGTCCCGCCGGAGGTCGCAACGCCGGTATAGCGCCCGAGCATGTAGCCGGAACTGTTCGGTCGCGCGAAATCAACCCACGCGGTGAAAGAATGGCTCGCGCCAACCGCCGGGCACAATTCGGCATAATGCTGCGTCGCCTCAGTGCCAGCGGGCGTGGCATACGCGGTGAAAGCGGCCGACCGCATCTCGACGGTGCCGCCAGAGTCCACCGACCCGCTCCTATACGGATACAGGTACAGAGACCGATTGGACCCGTTGTCGTGCGAGAGGTCTTGAACGTGAATTTGCCCACCGATGATCTCAGGATCGTCATAGAAAACGCTGTCCTGATACAGGTCGATTGCGGTCGAAGAGGCCGCTTTCTCGCCGAAGAAGACCAGGCCGGTGCGGCGCGTGGTCGTGAATGCCGTTCCCGTGCAGTAGACGTCGAACTCTTCGCCCGCATAGGCGATGACCTGCGCCTGCCCGTCGATCAGTTCCGACGAGTTCGGATTGATGATCAGATAGAACAGATCGTTGTAGTCGCCGACGCACTGGATCGTGCATCGCCACCCCGCCCCGAGAGTTGCGGCAGCGGTCGTGCCCAGCGTGACCCCGGAGGCCGTGACGCGGACGATGTTCCGGTCATCCGAAGCGACCAGCGTGTCGTTGGCCGACACGTTCCGCAGCGTCGAGCCGGCCGACGCCCAGGACAGATCGCCGCGGAGGTAGGTCGAGGAAGAAGCCGACCCCGAACCGAGTTCCGCCGCCACGATCTTCGACGGGCTCAGGATGATCCATCCCGTCCCGTTGCAGATCAGGTGGACGCACTGGTACTGGGCGAGGGACTTGTTCGCCGACCCGTTGATCGTCTCCGAACCGTCGCCGTCGACGACGACGGTTCCCGAGCCCGAATTCAGCACCCGGACGTTGAACCCGTTGCCGGCTGTCGCCGCAGCGGGAAGCGTCAGCGCAAACGTGCCCGAGGTGCAGTCGATCAGCCCGCCATTGTCCGTCAACTCGACCGTGTCGTTGGTTGTCACGGTCCGGCGGACGATCGTTGAGGACGTGATCGAGGGGCCGCCGGCAACGGAGATCGACCATGCCGAAAACGTCCCCGAGCCCACCGCATCCGTCACGGTGATGTTGAGCGCGGTCCCCGAATACGCCGTCGTGATGGCGTCCATGTAGTAGTTCGCGGGGTCCGAAGTCCGGGCGATCCGCAGAGGCGTGCCGGGCGTGAACGCCTTGCCGCTCTCCGCCGTGACATAGCTCTGGTTGGTCCCGGCGACGGCGATGGCGTTGGACGTGCTCGACGAGGTGTAGAACCCGCCGGCCGATACCGCGCCCAGTTCCGCCTGCAACAGGGTATCGTTGACCAGTTCCATGTTCTCGACGTTCGTGCCGTCGCAGAACAGGCCATAGACCCCGCCCGAGGCCGGAAGGGCGATCCCCGTCCCCGCCGAGGTCTTGATCGTCATCGCGTACCCGCCCGTGGTCAGGTTCTCGAAGAACCACCACCCCTGACGGCTCGGGACGATCACGTTTCCGGCAGCGGAGCGCGACCCGGTCAACCGAACCATCGCCCTGCGCGTGTCGTTGGCGACGAACTGGGTATCGTCGAGCGTGATATCGCCCGAGGCCGCGCAGGAATACGGATAGACCGACTTCGTCATCTGCTCGATGAGTTCGAGGTTGTTGTCGGTCTTCGTGCCCCAGGTCGCGGCGTTCTCCCCCGTCGCCTGGTCTTCGAGCTTCGCGATGGGCGTTGCGGTACTCGGCATCAGCTACCCCCATCCTGCGGCGCGGCGCTGCGGGCGCGGACGCCCATCGGCACCGGGAAATCACCCTGGTTGTCGGTCGAGAACCCGGAATAGAGCGCGCGGTAGTCGTCGCGCTCGTTGAGGCCGTGGCGCTTGCGAATGTCGTTGACCGCCCGGCCGAAATAGCCGAGCCACATCCGCACCTCGTCCGGGTAATCCTTCCACCCGAACGCCTCGACCATCAGCGCGTATTGCAGCGCATTCGGCGCGTAGTCGGTGAACCAGTTCGATGTGATCGAGCCGGATAGGTACGGCAGCTTCCGCGCGTACCAGATCGTGTAGCTGTATGCCTGATCCGGGGTCGGGGCGACGCGCATGCTCGACGGCCCGCTCTCGGCGTAGTACCGCGGCGCCGCCTGGGCGGTGTTCGTCGGGTACATCTCTTTGAGGACGGTCACGTCCCGGCGCTCGAGGAGGCGGATCGAACTGGAAACCGTGATCTCAACCGAGCGGAAGAAGATCGCGTCGGCGGGACGGGACAGGCTGGCCGAGCCCGCGGTGAGCGTTCCCGAGACCGAGGTCTTGAACTGCTCCAGTTCCGCGAACGCATCGGAGCAGCGGTCCTGCGCGCGCTCCAGGAGGGTCGGCAGGACGTCCGCGAACTCGTCGGACTCGTCGTTTGCCCACCCTGGCGCCGCGGAAATTATGGACGAATACGTCATTGCCATGGGCTAGTCTCGTCTCGGTCGGGCGAGGATGACGGGCTTGGGATCGCCGCCGGTTTCCCGGGGCCAGATACCCTGCGGCTGCGGCTCGTCGAGGCAGGAGTGGCAGACGTAGAGCCCGGTCCACACCAAGCGGGGGCCGCGGTACTCCATCTGCTGGTGCATCTTGTTCGGCCGCACCTTCCGGGCGCAGCGCGGGCACTGGTTCCAGTTCGGCTTGTCGTTGCGGATCGCGGCAAGCTGGGTCGCCACCCATGCGATCGGCCGGGCGATCATGGATTGCGTCGCGGCGAGGCGCTTGGAAATGGTCCGCCGGATCGAGGCCGTGGCCGTAAGCGAGGCGGACAGCGTGCGATAGAACAGCCGGATCGTGGTCAGCGAGGCGGTCATCGACGCCGTCGCGGTCAAATGCACGATCGCCGTCTTGACCCGCTGCATCGATGCCGTGAGGGACGTGGACGCCGAGAGCGTCTTGGATACCGTCTTGCGGACCGAGGCCGAGGCGGAGAGCGTGGCGACGAGGCGGACGGGGAAGGCGCGCGCCAGAAATGCCGTCGTCCCGAGGGTCGCGGAGAGGGCCTTGCCGATGGTCTTGCGGATTGCCGCGGTACCCGTCAGCGAGGCGGAAAGGCCCTTCGCGACCTCTTTGCAGATCGATGTGGTGAGGGTGGCCGAGGCGGTCAGGACGCGCGAGAAAATGGTGTTGGCTGTCAGGCTCGCGACCGCCGCCACGGTCGCCGCGAGACCCTTTGACACCCTCCTGCGGATGCTGGCCGACCCGGTTATGGACGCGGACAGGGATTGCGACAGCGTCCCGTTGAACTCCAGGACTGCAATCGAGGCAAACGCGACCGTCGTTGTGTTGACGCCCTCCGATTTTCGTCGCAGATCGAATGTGATCGACGACGATGCGGAAGTTGGCTTATAGCCGATCAACCCTGCGGAGGTTGTGAGCGTGCTGAATGCCTCGTGTACGCCCTCGATCACCTGCGTTCCGGCGTCGCGGAACTCGATATACGAACTCTCGGTCGCCGAGCTGTCCGTGACAGTGGACGCCGCGATCACTACGGTATCTCGCTCGTCCGCCTCCAAGCCCGTCGCGGTAAGCGTCTCGGTGGTGGTGTAGCTGGTGTTCGTGCCGCCGTCCGCAGCGTCGTCCTGAGTATTTTGGATGCCGGGTATCGTGTCGACCCGAATAGCGACGATGCATGCCGCCAACAGGTTTTGTGCGGCCCCGCTTGGGGAGCGCCATCGGAGCCGCGCCGTCTGAGAGGACGCGGCAAGTCCGTTCTCGCGCCAGACCGCCGACCACGGCTGATAGACGCCGCCGTATGGAATCGCAGATGTGATCGTGTTGACCGATGTCCCGCCCGGCGTTTGGAGCTCGATTTCCGTGCCGCCATTCGTGATGGCGGCGGACGCAACGAACAGATAGTCCCCGGTCGAGCTTGGGGTGAACGTCGTCGCGACAGCATCGACGAACGACGTGGAACTGGTGACTTGGTTGTTGACGGAAGCGGCGCCCGAATCGTCCGAGGTTAGCCCCAAAATCAGCAACCGGACATTTTTGATCTTTGGCGTGCCTGTCCCGCCGACGCGAACAAACTCGACATAGAACGTTCGCGAGGCGGTGGCAGCCGCGGTATAGAGGCTGACGTTTCCGCCCCACGCGTAGTCCGTCGTATCCCGCGCTTTGAACTGGTTCAGCCCGAGGTTCACGCCGCCGGTGCCGTCGATACACCGCATGCGCCCGGTGCTGGACGTATCGTCACATCCGGCCTGATAGGACCAGATCAGTGCGTAGGTCGTGCCGTTGACGAGGCTCGCGGTAACGGACGCCTTCGTGACCGCCGAGCCGGTCGACGTGCTTTCGCTCAGGTCCTCCGCGTAAGCGACGAGGCGACGCGCCACCCCCGATCACCCATAGACGACGTCGAACGTGAACGCGATGGCGTCATTCGCCGCCAGACCGACCCCGGTGAAATCCCCGTACATGTAGAGGTTCCCCGCCCCGATCGTCGCCGCGTCATGCAGCCCGGCATTCGTGACCGTCCCCGAGCCCGACGCCGTATAAGTCGCCGTCACCCGGTAGGTGTCCCCGGTCACGTTCGTCGAATAGGAGGAACTCGATCCCGTGATCCGCGTCCCGGCGGTAGCCGAAAGATCGGACGCGGTTTCGGTGAACAGTCCGGTTGCCGTTGTCGTTGCGGTGCCGGCCCCCGTTCCCCATCCAACATAGAGGGGTTCGGTTCCCGTGCCCCGGAGGCGGTTGACTGCAACGGCGCGTCCGGCCGTGGTTACGACTGTCGCCATGGCAGGATTCTCCTGATCGCGCGGCGGACCCTGTAGGCCCAGCGGTAGAGCGGATTGCGGTGGTAGAAGGTGACGACGCCGAGGTCCTCGACGCGGCCGTTCGCCCGGATGACCGTGACCCGGATCGAGGCGGACTTCGCACCAACCGGCGCGACCATCTTCGTCATCGCGGCTTTCCGTAGTTCGGAGGGAAGATCGGATAGGGGTCGCCCAGCGGCGGGTTCACGAACTTGATGTCGACCCGATCGAGGCATTCCCGGCAGACCAGCCATCCCGTCCAGGTCAGCGCCCGGTCGGCGGCCTGCATCTGCTTTTCCAGTTCGTCGTGATGGAACTCGCCGCCGCAGCGGTCGCATTCGGCCTTGGGGCCGCGGAACTTCATGGCCGCCAGTACGCGGAGAAGTCGCCGAAAATCCGGGTCGGAACCCGTTCGCGATCCTCGTTCTGCGCCCGGACCAGAAGGCCCTCGTATTCCTGGCGGAGGTATTGGAGTTTCCCGCCGTCGACCGTGGGACGGACCTTCCCGAGCTCGTATGCCATCCCCGCCACGAATGCCGGCAGGAACCGATCCGGGATCGCGATGTTCTCCGCCGCCGAGGTCACGTCCTCGGTGCGCTGGATGTACCAGTAGTACAGGCTTTCCGTCGACGAGGTGTCGGGCGTCGGCCAGACGATGATCCGTGCCCCATCGACCTCGCGGAGCACGACATAGGACGACGGCCTGCCCTCCGTCCCCTTGTTCGACAGCGCCGCATATTCCGAACGGGATAGCCGCCCCATCGTGAGGTCGATATCATCACCCGAGCTGTCGTCCCGGAACGCAACCTCCGTCACGTCGATGCAATCGTCCGGTAGGGAATAGGTCGATACTCCGGACGACAGGACCATCGTCGTCGAGACGCACTGCCAGAGATTGAGGGAGCGGTTGGACCAGTCCATCAGGATACGGTTCGCCGCCCTGCGGCCGTACCTGTGCAGCCATGCGTCCCCGGGCTCGCCCCCGGTCATGGCAATGGCGTCGTCCATGATCTCGGCCAGGTCGAGCGTCCAGGTGCGAAGGCCGGAAGTGGACATTCCTACCTCACCCGTTCCACGGAGGCGCCAGCTTGTACGGATCATTGGACGGCAGCATGTCGGTATGACCGAACGTCCACGCCATCCACGCCTGCGTTCGCTCCCGGTCGCCCTCGCCCATGTAGTAGCCGAGGCACTTGACCACCATCGCCGGCTGTCGGGCTCCGGTATCCGGTGCGTTGCCGATATTGAGGACGGCGTGGCCGCTCAACCGCCCGTCGAGCGCCGCGGCCGATCCCGTGGTCTCGCGCTGGACGCCATTGCGCCAGATCGTGACCGCCTTCGACGCAGTGTCGATCCGGACATAGACCAGTTGCATCGCGGTCAGCGTGGCCACGGAGCAGTCGATCTGCACCCGCTCCGTCGTGCCGGCCGCGGTATTGGCAAACACCCGCAACTGCGCGTTGGACGCCGCGAACAGACCCCATCCGGGCCCGCCGACCGGGTCGCCGGCGCAGAGGATCGCGTCCGTGGTCGTGGTCGAGGAAACCGAGAACAGGCCGAATATATCGACGACGTCAGAAACGCCCGGCTGGATGTCGTAGACCAGCGCCGCGTTTTCGCCGCTCGGCGTGCCGTGGAAATAGCCGTCGTTGAGCGTCGTCAGCGTCCGGCCGGAAAGATGGATGCCCTCCGCGGCATCGAAGCCCGGCAGGCTGTATTCCGCGACGATCCGATCCTCGTCGAGATCGACGACGACGACACCGCCATCCGATCCGTTCGTGCCCCACGACACATAGACGAGATCGTAGGTGGAATCGTAGAAAAGCTGATCCCAGGTCGAGGCCCCGGCGTCGTAGGCCGCATCCTCGGCGCCGGCCATGGTGATCCGGCTCACACCGGAGGTAGTGCCGACGTAGAGCATGTCGCGACCGGCGTCGTAGGCAAGGCCGTTGGGCGCGGTGAACGCGATGTCGTCGTCGTCCAGCAGCGTGCCGTCCGTCTGGATGTGGCGGACCAGGTTGCCGGACAGGTCCGAGAACCAGAGGGTATCGTCGGACGTGTCGTAGGCGACGCCCTGGACGCTCTCGATCCCCGGATAGAGCGGCGCCAGGAGGATTTCTCCCAGCTTGGTCGAGAAGTCCGCCGACATATGAACCAGCGAAGGCGCATAGGTGAGGTCGCCGTCGAGGTTCCGGCCATCATTCCCGCACCACCAAGTCCCGTCCGGCGCCCGGACAAGCCCCGTGCAGGTGAACCCTTCCCCGGTGTCCCCACCACTGGCGTCGGGCAGCGCATAGGTCGCGATCTTGGTGCCGGTGAGGCGCGTCCGGCTCAGGCTGTCGTTGCTGCCATCGAACGAAACCTGACCGCTGGATGCGGTCGGACGGTTGTCGGATGTCGATTGCGCAGGAGACGTCCCCGGGTCGGCCTCGGACGGCCATGATGCGACTGCGCCATCCGCAAGCGATCGGGCGTCCCAGAGATCGACGGCCGCGGCGTCCCGGAGGGGCGACCATGCGTATGTCCCAGCGGTCCTCGCAACATCCCGCGTGACGGCCCGGGACAATGTCCGCAGCATCAGCCGTTGACCTTCACGGTTGCGTTCGCGTTGGTCCCGGTCTTGATGACGCGGATATACCGCCACGGTCCGGCGATCAGCGCAGACGCCGCCGTGGTGCCGGTCAGCGTCGCCGCCGTGACGTAGGTCGTGTCGTCGATGGAAACCTGGATGGCGAGGCTGTCCGAAGCGTTCATCGCGGCGACGACGGCCCGCGTGCATTCGCCGAGATCGTCCCGGTAATCGAGCTCGTATGCCGACCCGGTCGCCGCGGCATCGTCGTCATAGATCGTCTTGGTGGAGAAGATGCGCGGCATCTGTAGACCTCCCAGATCGACGAGAAGGGCCGCCCGAGCGGACAGCCCTCCCCTATCAGCCCGAATACTGGGCGGTTCCGAACAGCCCGTCCGTGGTGTCCGGGTCGGCCGAGAACACGACCATGTCCAGTACCTTCGTCGCGTCCGCAGCGGACTGGACGGAATAGGTGCCCCGGACGTCGCCCGACTTCGCGGACCCCGTGCTGTCGGCGGCGGTGAACCCCGACGATGTCGTCGTCAGCGTGCCGTCCCACCAGATCAGGACGTCCGAGCGCTTCGCCACCTTCAGCGGGAACCCGAAACGGTCCCCGGTGCCGATCGCGATCAGCGTCGAGACGACGGCGGTGTCGACCGAGACCTGCGTAACCGTCTTGAACGCCTTGGGCGAGGTCGTCGCCGCGGCATTCGGGCCGGTCGTGGTCCAGACCAGCGTCTGGCCGTAGGCATCGGTTCCCGTGATCGTGATGTTGACCGGGCTGTCGTCGCCGGTCGAGGTCACGGTGACCGCGCGCGGGACATCGAGCGTTGCCACACCACCTGAGGCGAGCGTGCCATTGATGGTGAGGTTTCCCGCCGCCGCGGCGGACTGGGTCGCACAAACCGCGCCCGTGACGATCGCCGTGGGCGTGATCGTGTATCGCTGCCCAACGACCACGTCGAGGCCGCGGACCCCATAGCGGGACCCTCGACCTTCGGCGCGGCCGACGCGCAGGTCAGAGAAATGCGTGACGTTCGGCATTTGATTCCCCTTTCGTCAAGAACGAGAGGGCGGAGCCGAAGCCCCGCCGCCGTCGTCAGGCGCCGGCAGAGCCGTAGATGCCCAGGGGATCGGAGAAGCCGAAGCTGTACCGCTCCGAGAAGTTCACCTTCATGCTGAAGGTGTCCTCGTCCTCCGTCATCCGCTTCTTCATGCCGGAGCGCTTGAAGTGGATCAGGGAGTGGTCGACGTCGGTGCGGATGAACCACGCGTCCGGGTCCGTCAGGTACTGGTTCACCATGTACCCTTCGGGGATCATGTTCGACGTGACGAGGAAGTTCACGTCGTTGTTCGCCGTGTCGACCCGAAGCTGGGTCTTCAGCAGCCGCTCCGCGGTGCTCATGAGCGCCGGGGGAACGATAAGCTGGCGCGGACGGGCCGCGAACAGCTTGCCGCCCGAATCCTTCCAGGCCGCGAGTGCGACATACATCGCGTCGAGCGCGGATTCCGACAGATCGACGGAGGCCGTGTTCGAGTTGGTGTAGACGCCGACCGGATGGTCCGTCGCGCAGAGCGCCTTGCCGTCGCCGCCGGCATAGGAACCGGCCGTGAAGGCGTTGTTGAGGACCGAGGCGCCCTTGATCTCCTTGGTGATCGCCATGGATCGGCCGATCGCCCGGGCGTAGCGCATCGCGCCGCGCTCGTAGAGATTGTCCTCCATCGCCTCTTCGGTGATGATGAAGCCCTTCGCCACCGTCGTATGCTGATAGCGAACGGTGTACTCTTCACCCCACTGCTCGTAGGTGACGGACGAACCCTCGGCCTTGTCCGAGGCGAGCCCCGGGGCGCCGAGCTTGACGTCCTCTTCCCAGGCCCGGTCCGAAGACATGACCTGGAAAATCTTGTCCCAGGTCTTGGGAACCTGGTTGTAGCTGTCGCCGAACAGCGCGTTGATCCCAGGGACCAACTGCTTGGCGATGAGGGCACGATTGATTGCCATCTCTCAGCCCTCCCTTAGATGCCGGTCGTGGTCTTGTAGAAGTGCTCGTTGATGAGCACCTCGACCTTGGCGTAGGCGCCGACCTCGTTGTCCGCCCGCGGAACGAATCGGAGGACGCGGAGGTTGGCCGTCGCCGTGGTGCAGGTGGAGGTGTCGACCTCCTCCTTGCTGAGACCCGTGATGGTCGATCCGGTGTGGGTCGAGACGAAATCGGCGTTGGTGCCGATGTCCGCCTGAGCCGGCGTGGCGCTGTCGCTGTCCTGCTGCATCTCGAAGATGACATCCGTCGCGTCGATGACGCGGGCTTTTGCCCCTTCCGAGTTGAACGTGGACGTCGAGGCCGGCCAGTACGGCGAAAACGTCGGCTTGCCATTGGCGTCGACGTAGTCGCAGCCCTGGAAGACGCCGAGAATGGTGTTGCCGGCGGCGGCCAGCTCGACATAGCCGGTTGCCGTCATCTTCACGAAGTCGCCGAAGTAGATGGTGGTGTTGTAGGCGTTCGCGATCTTGTATTCGTTGAACGCGCCGTTGTACGGCGAGCCGTCGAGATGCTTGATCGGAACCGCCCCACGGGGTGCGTCGGTGTTCGCCATTTTGGCGCTCCATCGCTAGGGGTGGAGCGCGTCACGAAACGGGGCGAGCGGCGTTGCTACCCGAACTGTGCGGGTCGTCGGACGCGCTGAACGGTGGTGAAGTGTTCCGAGTGATCCGAGAACGGCATGGCCCGCTCTTGCGGGATGTCGACCGCCTGATGGGCGCCGACGTTCTGCCGATGGGCGAGGTCCGCGTAGTGACGATTGCGCTGCTGCACCAGCGTCGCCGAGACACGCATCAGCACGAGGTCGCCCTTGTGCGTCACCACGTCGTCAGGCGCCACCGCAGCGGCGGCGATCATGTTCTTGAACGGCGGAAACTCGGGATACTCGGAGTATCGGGCCGGACGGTATCCTGTGCCGACGCGGGACCGATATTTCGCCTCGTCCTTCGAGACCCAGCGCAAGTGCTCGCCCGCGCTGGCCGGAGGGGTCATGGCGTTGATGTCGTTGGGATCGCGGAACAGAACCTCGTCGAGTTCCATCGCTTCGCGGTCGGACATGGTGCGGTCGGAAAGGGACCGCTCGTCGCGCTGTTTCATCTCGTGTTCTCCTTCACCGCCCGGCGCCCGACGCCTGCTTCTCGCGGGCGTAGGACTTCGGGTTGATGCCGTGCCGTTCGCAGAAGATCATGTCCTCGGCGGTGAGGGTGATCTGTCTGGTCTGTCGTGGCGAGCTGGCGGAAGGACGGGATACGCCGGCA
This sequence comes from Gemmatimonadota bacterium, assembly GCA_016712265.1. Taxonomy (NCBI): domain Bacteria; kingdom Pseudomonadati; phylum Gemmatimonadota; species Gemmatimonadota bacterium. The sequence continues at coordinate 80,162 of JADJRJ010000011.1, forward strand.
ACAGCGAAACCGGCGGCCCGGGGCGCCCCACCCGGTCGGACCGGGTTGACGGGGCGGAAATCTGGGTGAATGGCCCGAAGGCCGGCGTTGATGCGCTCGATATATTCCGGATCGTCCGGGGTGAATCCCTGCGATTCAAGACGCTGAGCGATGGCACGGGCGTCGGCGAGGCGTTCGGGGCGCTCGTCAAGCCAGTCCGAGTGCGCGTCGGCCCACTTCTGCGCGTTGGGATGCAAACGCGGCGGAGGCTGCATCGGTTGCCGCATCTGCGGCGGCGGCATCATGGGCTGCTGCGGCATCTGGGGCCGCTGCTGCTGCATCATCGCCCGGCGCTGCGCGATCTGGTGCAACTCCGGCCCTAGCTGCATCATGGTCGTGTCGATCCGCGAGATGTCGTCGGATCGGCCCTCGTCCATGGCTCGGCGTTTCTCGACGGTAAGCTGCTGCTGCACCGCCTGGAGATACATGAAGCGGTTTTCGACCGCCTGCGCCTCCAACTGCGCCCGCGCCATCGCCAGCGTCTGCCGTTCGTGGGCAAGCTGTTGGTTGTGCTGGTGCAGCGCATGCGCGGCGGCAATGGCCTGGTCGCGTTCCTGCCTCAGCCGCTCGCGGACGCGCGCGGATCGGCTTTTCGGGCCGCGCGGCTCTTCCTGTGCGTCTTCGGCGTCGCTAGGTTCTGCGGCGTCGTCACCCCCCGGCACACCGTCATCGCCCTCCACGGGCGGTTTTTCGGGCTCCGGTGGGGTATCCGAAACGACGATCTCGAAATCGCCGCCGGTATCGTCGGAGTCACTGCCGATGGGGACGGAATCCGACCCCTTCGGAAGGTCATCCTTCCGTTCGAATTCGCTCAACAGACTGTCCTTCGGGTTTGGCCGGAATTATGCGGGCCGGCCGGGCCGCTAGAAGCGCTTGTGGATCAGGTGTATCGCGGCGGCGCCGATCCCGAGTGCAACCAGAACCGCGACGACGGACAGGAACGCCTTGATAGTGACCGGGTCGACGGCCATCAGTACGAAACCGGCTCTTTCGGGCCCCAATTGCCAAGAATGCGATCGTCATGGACGAAGGCAAATTCCTCGCGGTCAGTGCCGATATGGACGCGGCGCTCCTGGTAGCGGTTCCACTCGACCCAGTCGCCGATCTTGCAGTAGGGGCCGGTCGGGAACCGGGGTGACCCGTCTTGATGGTTGCCGGTGAATGCGTCGGGACCGAGGGCGACGACGAGGCCACGGGCGGATTTCGCCTCCGCGGCCTCCTTGCTGTCGTCGGGCAGGAAAATGCCGCCCTTGGTCCGCTCCTTGGCCGGCTGCATCTTGACGAGAATCTGGTAGCCGCAGGGCTTGATGGGGAGGTCAGTCGTCATCGCGACCGTCCTTCCACCCGTCGCGATAGCCGGCCCGATAGCCTTCTCGATAAGCGTCGCTGTCCTCGGGCGATGACAGGCCGTTGCTCACGGCAACAGTCGCGGTAAAGACGCCGCCCGCGCCCTGAAGCGCCTTCGTCCAATCGTCTTTCCAGCCCCACCATCGCGAGGCGCTGGTCCCCGACAAAGCGTCAGTATCAATCACCCACGTCCCCCATGGGGCATGATCGTCAGCCACGGCTCTGATCCTCCTGGCGGATCGTGTGGGCCTGCCCGCGGCCGATAACCGCGCCATACATGCGTGCCGCGTCGGCGTTCTGCTGTGCTCGGATTGCGGCCTCTGCCATCGAGAAGTCATGCTGAGGCACGGGAGGGTCACCGAATGTCCAGACTCCAGTCCCAACGCCCGCACGCAACCCGTGCCGATCGAGCGCCTGCGCCGTGGGTCCGGGTGCCAGCTTCACGTCCGGGACGAACCCGGTCTTGACGTATTTCACCAGCTCCTCAGCGGCGAACGGAACGGCATCCGCATAGATGAGGCGTGTATTCAGCAAGTGCGCCACGATGTGATAGCGCAACTCGGCATCGGGCGACAGCCCGGATGGGACTTCATTCATCAAAGGGGTTTTCCGTCACCGCCCTGAGGGCTTCCTTCGCGGCTTTCAGGGCGGCGGTGTAGGCGCGAAGTTCTCCGACCAGTTCCCGATATCGGGCGTGATCGTCTACGCCGCGGGTAATCAGGAGCGTGGTGCGGTCGATCAGGTTGTGAAGTTCGGCTTTGAAGATGTCGATGACGTGG
>JADJRJ010000012.1 GCA_016712265.1 Gemmatimonadota bacterium
CATGTGATGTGCGCCCACGTCCGACGATGACGTACCGATAGAATGGTCCGCTTCGCCACCCCGAAACGCTTCGCAAGCGAGTAGGCGGAAGCGGGGTCTGCTCTGATTTGACGGACCAAGTCGTCGGTAAGTTTGGCGCCGCCGACGCGCTCCCCTCTTGCCCTCACTTCTGCGGGTTTGACACCCTGCCCGAGGCGTAGACCGTCAAGGTTCATTCGCCCCTTGCGAATGGCGTCTTGCATGTTCTCTTGATGCGACCCGACAAAGAGATGGTCCGGGTTCACGCAGGCTGGGTTGTCGCAGCGATGGCACGCGCACTCGCCCTTGCCGAGTATCCGGCCTTGATAGAGGCGCAGCGCTACGTGCGTGGCGTAACGCAGATCGCGCGTTGAAACGCGAAGTTGGCCATAGCCGCGTCGGTCGACAGACCCGGTCCACAGCCAACATCCGCTATTGGGCTCCGGCGTCCATTTCTCATCGAACCGATCGCGAAGGGGCCGACGGTAGCGGCCGGCAGACCGACTGGCGTGCCCCTCCGCGGGCGAAAGCTCTTCCAGCATACGCATCACGGCGCCTCGTGCGCGTGCGCGAGGCCAGCCCGCAGGATGGCGTCCTCGTAGACCCGCAGAAGCTCGTCCGCCTCGTGCAGGTCCGCCTCGGACTTCGCCCGGCGCTGGATGACGCGCTTCAACGTCGGCACGTCGTAGCCCTCGCCGCGGGCCTCCTTGTAGACCTCGGCGATATCCTCGTTGATGGCGGCCTTGTCGGCGTTCAACCGTTCGATCCGCTCAACCAGCGATGCAACCTGCGCGGCCGTCACGTCGATGCCGCGAGGCGGTCCGTTGTGGCCCTTCCCGGTCATGCTGCCCCCATGGATAGGTGCCCCAGGGCTCGCCGCGACCGGCTCATTCCGGTGCTGACGCGAGGCCGGTGCGGGGCATTCCCGGCAACTCCGCCCTTTCCGCCATGCGATCCCGTGCCGGTGTGCTGCGGCACGACAGCCGACGCTCGGAGGACGGTTTGTGTGTGCCCGGCCGGTTCCCTGCGGCCGTGGGAGGTGCGCCGGCTGAAGGGCGCGTGGTGAAAGATGCCCGGGAAGCGCGACGGCCTCCGCCCGGGCTCGGAGAGAGAGGCCCACTCGCTCGGGGAGCCGCCGCGCATGGGATAGGTGCCGGGGAGCATCGACAGCCCCCGCCCCGGCCCGAGGGCAGACGACGCCATCGCCCCGCACGATCCGCCCAGGACAGAACGTCCGAACGGGATTGGCGCCCTGTCGTGCATCTCACTCACTGCGGCGGTCCCGCCATCGGGAGCGGCGCAGCATCCAGACCATCGCCATGTCCGCGTGCCGGCTCGCGAGGCGGACGTGCCGACGCTGCATCGCCGCCGCGAGCCACGTCGCCCGCGTCCATAGCCATCGTCGCATTCCGCATCTCCTGGACGCGCTGGAAGGTCTGCATTGCCCGCATGAAGTCGCGGGCGAACTCGGGGTCGGCGTCCGTCATCGCCGTGAGGCGGCGGACTTCGCTCGCCAGTTCGGGGACGGCCGCGATCAGCCGCAGCAGATGCAACCCCTGCGGCGTGGACTTCTCGTCGAGCCAGTTCTTGGCGGTCGAGACGTTGGTCCCGGCCGCTCCGGCCAGCTTCTTCGCGCCGTGCCGCTCCCGACCGAACGCCGACTTCAGCGCGCCCGAGACGGTGCGCTGGTAGTCGAACTGATCCATGGTCAGGATGGGGGCGATCACACCGGCCCCCCGCGCAAGAACGCCGATTTTCGGGGCAAGTTCTTTGCCCTGTCTTGTCTTGGGACATGCTGCCGCTCCATGACGCACTTTCGGGTCATGGAGACGGTTGACTTCATCAGCAGCGAAGACGACGAGGGCGCCGCCGAGCCCTGGCAGGCTATCGGCGACATCGTGAATGGACTGGTCCGCAACCTCCTGGCAGAGGCGCGCGGACGGGAGAGTGCAGCGCGGGGAGGCCGGGAAGAGGAAACCTCCCCGCGCACTCTGCCCGTGATCGTGGGTCGCCGATCGACGGGCGAGGATCATGGGGGCGACGATCATTGCTCGCGCCCCAAGCGATAGAGAAACACCGCCAGCGCGATGCCGATCGCGGCCCAGATCAGGGCGGCGACCGAAACCACAATGGCAACGAGGGACAGCATCAGCGATCGGCCCCCATGTCGTCGTCGGACATGCCGTCCCGGGTGACGAGGTGGTCGTCGATCCGGCGGACGCATTCCAACGTCGTGATCCGCCGCTCCAGCGCGTCGAGCTGCCCCAGCAGGTCGCGCACCTGCACGACGAGGGCGTCGATACGGTCGATCGCCTCGTTGATCGGAAGGGCGGCGGGGATCGCCATCAGGCGGCGTCCCGTGGAGCGGAGGATTGCCGCCCTTGAAGCAGAGATCGCCGAACTTCGACCGCGGCGGCGGTCAGCGCCGAAATCCGCTCCGGCGAAATCGGCTCGACCTCGCGCACCATCGCGTTGATCTCGTCCAGTTCCCGCGACCACTGATCCAGCAGCGCAGGACCGATGAACCAGAGAAGGCCGCGGCCGATGAGCTTGCGCATCACGCGGCTCTCGTCGTGTCGGGATGCTGGGCGTAGAAGTCATTGGCCGTGACCTGCCCCGCAGTCGCCTCGACGATCCGCGCCATGATCTGCGGCGTCGGAATGCGCTCAGCGCGCCGATACTTCCGGACCGCGAATGTCGAAACCCCGATCCGACCGGCCATCGCGGCATCGGTCAAACTCGTGGCCCGCATCCATGCTTCAAGGTTCATGGGGCGATAGTGCCCCAGCCTGGGGCATCAATGCAAGCAGAAAGTGCCCCGAATTGTGACGCGCGCTAAGTGCCCCATTCCGGGTACGTTCCGGGCATGAACGACGCAGAGATCGGCGCCCGAGTCCGGGCGGCCCGCGAGGCGCAGGGCCTCACGCGGCCAGCCATGACGTCGCTCGTCGCGGCCAGCGAATCCCAGATACGGAAACTTGAGGACGGCGACCGGCGCTGGACGCTCGACTGGCTCAGCCGGTTCTCCCGCGCCCTCGGGGTGCCGGTGGCGGAACTCGTCGGTCCCGAACCGCTCCCCGAGGAACACGGGGCCGGGCCGCTAGCGAGCGGAGCGTCCGGGGAAGAAGATCACACGCCCGCCGATCTGCTGTCCGGCGCGCTGATCGACGAGCGGGGCGGAAACCGCCGCGGGGCCGTTCGACGGGTGCGGGCGTACCTTGGGCTTATCGGAGAAGATGAACGGCCGCCACGGGCACGGCGACGGCCCTCCTAGAGCTTCCCGGCCGGCGACCAGGTCGATGTCCGGCCCCAAGTCCCAGAGCAGGACCATCAGCTCGCCCCACGGCGTGGCGAGCCGCTTTTCGGACGCTCGCCGCGCCGATGGCGTGACCTTGATATAGGTGCCGGCCGGCTCGGCCAACGCGCTGTGCCGATAGTGCAGGTATGACCATGCCTGCGACCGATCCAGCCGATATCGGAGCGACACGCCCGCGATAACGACGATCCCGCCCGGCGGGATGACGGCGATCTGCGCTTGCTGCATAGCCGGATGTTGCTGGCTTCGGCCAGCTTCGACAATCGGGGGCGCTACTTCAGTCGCTGGGCCGGGGTCATCTTCCATTGCGCACGCTCCCATAGCCCGTGCCATTCTTAGGCCGCTCGCTGGCGAGCCGGGGCAGCACGGGTTCCATTCCGTCGCTGGAAAGGGAGAGCGTGCACTCTCCGTACAGTGGTCGTGCGAGTGACGCCCGCACGGTCCCCCGTCTTTCTCGGGGGCAGGCACCCGCTATCCGCTGTCCGCCCTCATGAGATTCGCCCCCTCTGTTTTACGCGGTCCGCGCGCAATGCGCCTCGGACGCGAAAATCATGGCACGGCCACGGCCTCGCGTCGCGTCACATTCCGGGTCACTTTTCTGCTTGCATAGTGTCCCATAGTGGGGCATTCTCCCCTCATCAACACCGAGGGGAGACCATGGCGAGCAAGAAGTCGAAGCTGGGGCGAGCGACGCACGATGTCGTCGCCAAGATCGCCCCCACGCTGCCCCGCGGCATGTCGTGGGAATGCATTCGCGACGTCATCGACCAGCGCACCGGCAGTGATCTCAACGGGTGGGAACTGGATCGAGCGACGGACGCAGCGATCCGCATCCGGGACCGCAACACCCCCTCCGCCGCCTGACCGGAGGCCAGACCGATGCTGTCCGACCTGACCCGCATCGCAATCACCGACGAGGAAGGCCGCCGCGAGTTGGCCACCCTCGGCGAGTTCATCGCCGACAACGGCGACGCCTTCGACGAGCGGGACGTGGCCGCCCTCCGGGCCGAACTTGCCGCCTACCGCCCCTATCACATGGGCGGAGGCGCCGGCCCGCTGTTCACCATCCGCAACGTCGAGCCGATCGCCTGACCGGAGGACAGACCGATGCTCTACGAGCACAACGACCCCGGGTTCCTGATCCGCTACGCGCGGACCCTGATCGAAGGCGCGGCGGGAAGCGGACGGCGGACCCGCGTCGACTTCCTCAGCGAGGCATCCCACGTCATCACGGCGGCCGAACGGCTGGTCAAGGCCGAGAAGCCGGTCGTCATCCTGGCGGAGGCGGCGGAATGACCACCCTCCCCCGCATCCGCTGGTCGGACATCGTCACGGCCCCCCGCCCCGACGAGTGCGACCCGATCGACCATCCCCGCCTCAAGGCCCGCGCATTCGAGGCCCGCGTCCTGATCGTCTGCACGATCGCCCTGCTCGTCACCGGATACCTGACCGGGGCCGGCGCAATCGACTACGCGCGAGCCATGTTCGCCCTCTCTCTTCCGATGGTGACGCCATGAGCGAGCGCATGTTCTTCGTCTCCGAAGATGAGCTTCGGACCGGCGCGAAAGAGATCGTCGCGTTCATGCGGCGGGCCGCGCAGTCAAAGGGGTCCTTCATCATGACCCAGACCGGCCAGATCGACTTCGAGGACTACGCCGGCGACCTGCTCGTCAAGGCAATGGCTGCGCACGATCGCATTCCCGAGGTGACGCCATGACCGGCATCCCCTCACGGCTACTCGCTCGCCTCGCCGCCGCCGAAGCCCGCGCCCTCCCCCTTCCCCGCCGCTACACCGGGGGACCGCTGGAGGACGGGCTGTATCTGTGGCGGCGGGAGTGGTGGCCGAGACTGTCGTGGGCGTCGGTCTGGATCGACGACGCCATCAGCCGGACCGGCCGCGCCCCGGCGCTGATGTCCGACAAGTTCGTCTGGCTCATCGGCCCCATCCACATCCCCGAAATCCCGAGTGAGGAGGCGTCGTCATGACTACGCCCCCCGAATTGGATCGCGACGAACGGTTCGCCCGCATCAACACCAACCCGATCGCGGAACTGCACGCCTGTCTGATGCGCGATAGGCCGCTGATGACGCACGACCGGACGCGATTGGAAGAAGCGTTCGTCGAACTCTGGCACGCCCTCGACGAGGCCCAGTGTCTTGCGGAGCGAGCCTGCGGAAACGGCCCCGAAAACCGACAGCGTCTCGACGCGATCCACGCCGGCCGATGGAAGGCCGCCGCCCTCGCGCTCCCCGACGAATGGCTCGCCCAAATCATGGACCCGATCACGGAGGCGTCGTCATGACGCCCACCTACGAAAACCGCACCAGATACGAGGATCGATCCGTCCTCTCCCGCGTCCACGCCAGCCGTGACGCGGCGGTCCGGGACGTCGCCCAGATGATCGAGGACGGTGACGAGGACGAGTACGACGGCACGCTCGTCGTCCACCGTGACCGCTACGGGCGTGTCGAGCGGGTCGAGATCGTCGACCTGATCCCCCTGGCCGAGGACTGGATCAGGGAGGCACACGAGGCCCCCGTCCACAGCATCCACCACCAGCATTCCTGGAGGGCATACGGATGACCACCAACATCGGCCGCTGCCAGTGGGAGGCGTGGATGTGCGTTCGCGACCTCCGGGACACGATCCGTCAGGACCCCGACGCCCGGGCGGAACTGGACGACGCGATGCTCGACCAGACCATCGCCGAAATCATCGGCCTGCTCGGCGACCTGTCGGTCGATCGGAAATTGAAGGCGCGGGAGGCGGCATGACCACCGCATTCGATCGGCACGGCATCCGCCACCTGTCGGCCTCGGCGCTGAACCTGTGGAAGTCGGACCCGGCGCTCTACGCGGGCAAGTATCTGCTCCGCTGGTCGGAGGATGCCGGCCCGAACGCATGGCTCGGGAGCGCCGTCGAGGCCGGCCTGACCGCATGGCTCTACAAGCGGGACATCGCGACCGCGAAAGAAGCCGCCGACCGGGAATGGCTCAACCGGAGCCAGGGTGACGTGTCGGATGATGTGGAAGCCGTCAAGGCCCGCATCCTGCCCATGCTCGGGATGGCGATCGACGCCACCCGCGGGGTCAACGACGTGCCGACCTCCTCCCAAGCCAGGGTCGAGTGCTGGCTGGACGGCATCCCGGTCCCGATCATCGGCTACACGGATTTGGAATGGCCGGACAGCATCGTCGACCTGAAAACGACGAAGGCGATGCCCTCGTCGCCGCGACCGGATCACGTCGCCCAGATGGCGGTCTACTGGCTCGCCCGTGGCCGGGAGAAGTCCTGCTCCCTGCTCTACGTCACCGACAAGAAACACGCGGTCTATCGCCTGGAGCCCGAGGACATGGAACAGGCGCTGAGCGACCTGCGGGCGACCGCGAGGACGCTGGAACGGTTCCTGTCCCGTGTCCGTGACGGGCACGACGCGATCGCCCTCTTGCCGGCGGACACCTCCGGATACCGCTGGTCCGACAATCTGCGCGAACGGCTGAATGCCGAAAGGATGGCGGCATGACCATCGATTGGAAGGCCCTCGCGGCCCCATTCCCGCCGGACGCCGTGTCCTGGCGCGTGGGTTCCGTCACTCGGGACAAGACGCGGGGAATGGCACTCGCATTCCTTGACGCCCGAGACGTGATGAACCGCCTCGACGACGTGCTGGGGCCGGCCGGGTGGCAATGCCGCTACTCGCACGCCGACGACAAAAAGACCGTCTGCGATATCGCGGTGAAGGTCGACGGCGAATGGGTGTGGAAGGCGGACGGAGCGGGCGAGACGGATATCGAAGCCGAGAAGGGCAGTCTGTCGTCCGCCTTCAAGCGCGCCGCGGTGCGCTGGGGGATCGGCCGCTATCTCTACGACCTCCCGTCGCCGTGGGTCGAATTGAAGGACGGCAAGTTCATCCCCGAACACGAGATGCCGAAGCTCCGCGCACTGCTCGCGAAGGATGCGCGGCAGGCGGTTGGACCGTCCGCACCGACCGCGCCCCCACCCGCATCGAAGGCGCCTCCGCCGCCCTCCCCGTCCGGAAAGGGAAACCTGTTCTGGATCGAGGCGGATGGATCGGAAGTCCGTTTCGAGAAGGGGTCTGACTGGTTCGCGCACGCCCTCAAAAGGCTGCGCTCCGCCCGTGACCCGGCCCCGCTCTGGGCGGTCAACGGGAAGACGGCCAACGAGATCGTCGAGCGCGCCCCGGACCAGCTCAAGGCCCGGGCCGAGGAACTGCGCGATCAATGCATCCGGGCCGTCGACGACGCCCGCGACCTCACCGCTGCCGCATAGGAGACCATCATCATGTCCGAACGCATGGACGTCATCGCCTTCAAGAAGGGCGCGAACGGGAAGAACTTCGCGATCCGCTGCGGCTCCGCCGTCCCGAACCGGGAGGGGCCGGGATACCGGGTCTATCTGGACAGCATCCCCGCCCCGGAGGACGGGCAGTGGGTGCTCTCGATCATGCCGCCGCGGGTGAACAACCGGGACGGCAACCGGCGGGATGATTTCTGACCATGGCCCTCCCCGCCCGCATCAAGCCCGAGCCCATGGGCAGAGAGAAACGCATCCGGTGCCCCTCGCATCTCGGCTGGGTCCGCTCCCATGCCTGCTGCGTGCCGGGATGTGACGGCCGGCCGATCGACGCCGCGCACGTCCGGTCCGGGACGGATGGCGGGCTCGGGATGAAGCCCGGGGACGACTGGGCGATCAGCCTCTGCGCCTCCCATCACCGGGACCAGCACCAGGTGGGCGAGCCCGAGTTCGAGCGCCGGCACGGGATCGACATGAAGGCGCTGGCGCGGGAGTTCGCCGCACGGTCGCCGCACAAGGTGAAGTTGGTCAGGAGGGGAGCATGACGAAAACTGACGACGTGATGCCACCACCCTTTGGGCTTGGATGGTCAGGTGGCCCGGACTTGGACCCGGCAAAGCTGATTTGCCTGACGTGCATGAAGCATCCCCGCGACTTGGAGGAATACCGCCAGATGGGGCGCGAAAACCAGATGAGCCCAGAGGGGTTCGTTTGGATGTACGAAGGGACGCTTGACCGAACAACCGGCAAGTTTCTCTGCACGCCCTGCCACGAGGCGTACATACAGGCCAAGGCGAGTGCGACCTCCTTCCCGAGACGCGCGCAGCGGCGCCGGATGTGGCGCCCATGACAGCGATCCCCGCGACCTTCTCCGACTTCCGCATCGTCAAGGGGCGGAAGGTCGCGCAGTTCGTGTTCGAGACTCCCCTGGAAGCTGCCGACGACGCGCTGTCGAAGCTGGGTGGCCTGCCGAGGCCGGACGCCGAGCGGTGGGTCGGTATCGCCCCGCTGGTCGGGAAGCCGAAGGCTGAACAGCAGCCGGAGGCACCCCCTCCCGAGCCCGAGAAGGTGAAGGAGCGACGCCCCTTCCACACGCTGCCGAGAAGCCAGCAGGCGGCGATCCTGATCAACGATGCGGCCTTCCAGTCGTGGGTTGGGAGCAACCGCACGCCCGAAGAAACCGACCAGATGCTCAAGGCGCACATGGGGATTGCGTCGAAGCGTGATCTAGACCAGCCCGCCCACGCCGAGAAGTGGGACCGCATGGTCGCGACGTTCCGAGCCGACGCCGGCCGCCAGACATGGGAGCGCCCCGCATGACCCCCGCCGACCCCCGCGAGGCGATGCAGATCGCCCTGTTCAACGCCCGGCGCCTGGTCCGCGACCTCGGGATGCTGGCGCCCGACGCCCTCGGGGTCGCCGGGTTGGTGACCCACTACTACGAGCGGGATGCCGCCATAGCGACTGTCTCTCGGGTCGTCGTCGCTCTGGAAGAGGCGATGGACCGGGGGGCCCGGGGGTACGGGGGGGGCGCGGGGGGGGCGGGCCGCGGGGGGGGGGGGGGGGGGCCCCGGCTCCGGGGGGGCCCCGGGGGGGGGGAACGGGGGGGGGGGGGCCGGGAGCCCCCTTGGGGGGGCCCCGGGGAAGGAGCCCACGGAATGATCGTAGAGCCGATGACGCCAGACCTCGCGGTCGCCACGCTGAGAGGCTGGGCCGACCACATGCGGGCGGAGAACGCGATCCTGCAAACCCGCTCCGGGTTCATCATCTCGGCGGACGTTCTTGACGTCGTGCTGTCCACCATCTCTACCCTGACCGCCGAGCGCGACCAACACGCGACCGCCTACATCGAACTGCACGGGCAGCACGTCGCGAAGATGATCGAACTGGCCGACGCCCGGAGCGCGCTCAAGCGGGCCGAGGCCGAGCGCGACGCGGCGGTGGCGCGGGCGATGCCGGAGCCCCGCCTGATGCGGACGGTGGAGGAGGTCGAGGCGCTGCCGGAGGGCAGCTACTTGATCCGGCTTCCGAGCAGCATCCGCGCGATGCTGTGGGTGAAGCTGTCGCCCCGCATCTTCGGACAGGGGGCGTGGATGGCTCACAGCCGAGCGCTCTGCGGCAACGCCGCGCTTGTCGAGGCAGTCGTCGCCGGCCCCCTCCCCGACCTCCCCACCCCCACCGCAGCGCAGGAGGCCGCCAATGGCTGACCAGACCGTGCTTGACGAGATCGCGGGGGAGCGGCGCCCCAAGGCGTACCGCACTCTCACGGACCGCTTCGACCACCCGGCCGGCACCGTCGTCTACAAGCAGGTGCTGTACGACTACGGGCTTGCAGCCGACGACACCCGCGGGACAGGCGTTCCGCACGTCACGGTGACGCTCGATCCCAAGGGCGGCTACCCCGGCTTCACGATCCCCGTGAGCGCGTTGGAGCGCCTCGACCGCGCAGCGCAGGAGGCGACCGATGCCCATCCTTGACCAGAACGGCGCCCCAACACTGGTGAATGTTCACCAGCTCGAACGCGCGATCATCGACGAGCAGGCCGGCCGCTCAGGCTCGACACGGGAGCGGCGATCCGATGGGCGCTGGTATCGCGCTCGTTCCTTTGGCTGGCACGGGCTCGTGTTGCGCACCCGCCTGCGGCTGGCGTGGCGAGTGTTCACCGGCCGCTACGACGCCCTATCATGGGAGACTCCCGATGCCGGCTGACCTGACGATGGTCGAGTGGGACATCCTCGCCGACATGGCAAGGGCTGGCGCGCGCGGCAGGCTGAAGGAGGACGGTCGCACGATCGAGGGACGCGCCCAGCACCGGCTGCGGAACCTGGGACTCGCCGAGTACACCGTCGAGCGCCGGCACGGCACCAGCGGTGCCGTCGTGCGCCGCATCTTCCGCATCACCGCGGCGGGGATCGCCGCATTGGAGGGACGCGCTCATGGCTGACGCACGAGTCCTCCGCGATCTGGCGCAGGAGGTGGAGCGGCTGGATGCGCCATGCGACGACATGGACGCCAGGATCGGCCGGGCGATCGGACTGGACATCCGGCCGAAGGGCGATTGGAGCGGAGCGCCGCACTTCACCGCGGCGCTTGACGCCGCCGCCGGGCTGATGCCGGAGCGGTGGTGCCCGGAAATCGTCCACAGGGGCAACCTCTGGCGCGTATGGGGCCGACCCTCGTCCGGCATCTGCGTCTTCGGTCATGGAACCACAGAAGCGGTTGCCCGCACCGCCTGCGCTCTGCGCGCCCTAGCCGCTGATCTGGAGGGGACCGATGCCCCGACTGTCTGATCCGATGCGGGAGGCGCTGGAGGCAGCAGCGACCAATCAGTGCCTGCGCTCTCCGTTCGGCGCATGGCGTCCGTCAGGCGGAGGTCGCCGGATCGCCCATCCGACTATCGTCGCCCTTACCCGCCGCGGCCTGCTGCGGCAGGAGGGGAATACTCGCGTCATCACCCCTGCCGGCCGTGAGGCCATCGGGTCGGCTTCCATGCCGTCTACTGTCACAACGAAGCGTGGCCGCACTCTCCGCGCAAGTGCCGCCGGAACCGCAGCGATCACCGGCACGAGGACTGCCCGGGCTTCGTCGCCAACCCGGATTGCAAGCCGGAGGATAGCCCATGACCCCCATCCGCGAGACGATCGCGAGGGCGATCAGCCCGTACTATTGGGCTGCGGCGGGAACGGCGCGCGACACGAGGGCGAAGAAGGTCCATCGGGACCGATCGCTGTTCGCCGCAGATCGCGTCCTCCGCGCCCTCGACGAGGCGGGATGCGTGGTGGTTAGGAAGGAGCCAATGCCGGAAGCGGTCGGGGCATGGTGGAGGGTGAAGAACGGCCATCACTTCCACGACGAGCCCCCGCCGACCGATACCAGCGATTATGCCGCCTACCGCGCCATGATCTCCGCCTCTGTGGTAGAATAGAGGGATGTGGAGGGGTAGATGACGGAAGTCCGCGTCACCTGCGAATGGGTGGTCGAGCCCGCGGCGCGCGGCTACCTCATCACCTCGCCCGACGTACCCGGGTTCATCCTCGGGGCGGACGATGCGAACCATGTCGTCGAGAAGGTGCCGAAGATGCTGCGCGCGTTCCTCGACGACGAGACGGTGGAGCCGATATATCGGTTCACTTCCTCGCCCTGATCGCCGCGAGCCGCGCCCGGCAGTCCTCCCCCGCCGCCCTCAAATCCACGATCCAAGACAGGAACTCCGCCCACGTCCCTCCGCTCTGCGGCAGGGGCGGTTCCTCAGCGCACCGGAGCAGCGGCGCCGGGATTTCCACCCGCTCGACCCTGATCTCCGGTGGAGGGGGCGTGCTCGCGCAGGCGGTCAAGGAAGCGATCGACAGGCTCAGGAACGCGATCATTCGCTTCGGGGTCACGGGCGATCTCCTGTCGGATGACGACGACGCCGCGGGCGGCCTTGCGGGCGCGCTCCGCTTCGTCGGATAGCAGCTTCATGTCGGCTTCGGTCTGCGCCTTGATGGCGATCACGGCGTCGGCATTGGACTGTGCCACCCGTCGCGCCTCGTCGCGCTCGACCACGAGACGGCCCTTGTCCTCGATCGCGTCATAGGCGAGGTAGCTCACCCCGCCGAGGGCGACCGCCATGCCGGCGATGACGTACCAGGTGATGGGGATGGGGATCACCGGAACGCCCACTGCCAGAACCGCCGCAGCGGTCCGACCGGGTCGGGAACCGGGATGCGGGCCACCACCTCGCCGTCGAGACGGCCCCACGCCAGCGCACGGAACCGGGCCTCGGCCTCCTCGGCGTCACGCGCCTGGAGGGTGAAGCACCACCGCCCGCCCTGGAAGGGATATGAGAAGGTGAAGGTCTTGTAGTCGTCCATGGCCGGGTGTTCCCCTATGCGCGGGGTTGGTGTATATTCAGGGGGCTGTCGGCGGCACGGAAGGACGTGCGGTCGATGTGGGGACTTCCGGCCCCATCCGGGCAAGTACGGCGCGAGCCGGAACGCTATCGGTAACGACAGAAGTCGCGGCGCAAGGAACGCCACGCAAGCCGGTATCAAGCCCGGCCCGACAGCAGAGCGCGGTCTCTTGACCGAAGATGCGACAGAGTTGGCGTACCAGCTGGACTGGATGGCGAAAGCCTAGGACAAGAGAACCACGTCACTCCCCCGGCCCGAACGCCCTCCCTAGGGAGCGCACCCGGTCCATACCGGCGACCTACGGGTCTAGGGTCGGGGGATGCCTATTCTTCGATGCACCACGATCGGCGCTTCAGAGGTTTCACATGGCCCGCTACATCGAGCCGACCGAAGCAGAGATCGCCGAATTCGCCGAATGGCTGAAGGATCGGCCGGCGATCGTCCGAGAACTCGCCGCGCGTCTCGATCCGTGGTCGCTGTTCCTGCTCAAAACGACCGGCCAGCGGGTGACGATTGTCGCCTATGGCGAGGACGGAACGGTCCGCGTCGAGGTGTCAGCCTGCGTCAATCCCGGACTGTTGTTCGATCGCACGGTGTTCGGCATCAACCCCGACGATCTGGAGCCGTGCGACATTCCCGACGATGCCGGTCCGCACGAGCCGATCCTGTCCGCGGAAGGCGTGGTCGAAAACATCGATGCCCTGCGGGTGTTGACGCGGCCTGATCTGTTCGAAATGGGCGCGGATGGGACCGCGATCCGTCGCACCTAGCGCGCTCCTCGCCCTACTCGCACCACCCCATCCGCCGCCTGTTCCCTGTCACGGCCCGGCCGTTCACGACACTCAACGCCCGTTGAGCGTCACCGGCTACACACACCACCCCTGCCGCCGCCCGTACTCCCTGGCGTCCTGTTCCGTCCGGAACCCGGCGAGATAGCCGGTCCCGGACCCGTCGAACTCGTCGAACCAGGTCTCGCGGGCCTGCCACTGCCACGGCAGCGTGTCCCGGAGGACGTGGGCGAGGGTGACGCGATCGGGTGCGATTTTCTGCATTTGCCCTCTTGCGTTGGCGACACTGTGTCGCTATATTCTGTCTGTGAACGGCGATTGTGCCGCTCCGCATCGGGAGAAAAACGATGACCCACATGACTGAAGCCCGCCGCCAATGGCGGGACGCGTACCGGATGGCGCGGCGCACCGCGCGCAGCGCGCCGCGGTATGAATTTCCGTGGATCGCGGCAGCCATGTCGCGGCCCCTCCCCGCCGCCGCGTTCGCTGCCGTCCATGAGCGGCATCCCTCGGCGTCGAGCGGGTATCCGAGCGTGGCCGCGAAATACCTGCTGTGGGTATCCGATGGGGCGCGACCCGAGACTGCCAAGTGGCGGTACTGGCTGCGCTCGAAATACGGAGCGGCCATCGGCCGCGGCTGCCGGCGCTGGGGAGGTCCGACCGATGACCAAAAGCGCAACGCGCTGTACATCGGAGAACGGATACGCCAGATCCGCTACGCCCGGCGGCTGGCGCATCGCCACGGGCGCTGAGCGCTACGTCAGGATCGACGACGGGCGGCAGTATCCGTCGCTCTGCGTCGGTGCGGAGCGGCGGGGGAATACGATCAGCTACGAGAACCCCGAGCAGCTCGCCGCAGATTGCCACGCCAAGCTCTACAAGACCCGCGCCGGATTCGACCGCGCCGCTGCACGGCTGGCCGATGTCGACGCCTACGCCTGACCGCCCCACCCCCGCCGACCTCCGGGAGCGCCGCAAGGCGCTCTCGCTGTCTCAGGGTGCCTGCGCGCGCATCGCCGGCGTCACGACGCGATCCTGGCAGCGCTGGGAGGCTGGCGACCAGGACATTCCGCCGTGGACGGATATGTTCATGCGCGGACTGGAGTGCGAGGCCGGGATCAGGACAGCACCAGCGCCGCCGCCGTGACCGCGTAGAGAATGGCGCCGTGCCCTATCGCCCCGATGTACGTCGCGTGCGGGGGCCGATCGGTCAGGCCGCGCGCCAGGAACCCGGCCTCGTAGGTCGCGACCTTCAACGCCCCGGCGAGCAGGACCACAGCAGCCGAGATCCATGCCCCATGCCATGCCAGAACACCGGCAGGGGCGAGCGTGACCAATGCGCCGGTCCCGGCCATGGCGAGATACGCCATCGGGACGGACAGGCCCTTCCGCGAGGGCGCGAACCGCAGCCCGATGCCGCCCATGTGGCCGAGCGACCACCCGCCCGCCATGCCGACCCAGATCAGGGCAGCCTCGATCCAGCCGAAGCCCAGCGCCAGCGCGGCCATCGGCAGCCCGAACAGCGCGATGCCGGTCTCTTTGCCCTTCGAAGAGTTGGGCAGGCCGGGGATGCGCCCCTGGTCTCGGACATGCGCCCAGAAGGCCCCCCATAGCGCGCCGAAGGCGAGCGAAATTGCGACCATGACGACTGCCATGTTCCTGCTCCGTTCCAGATGTGGTAGAAATAGCGAAGCCGGCGGACGGTTGGCCCCGTCGACGCCGGCTTCTGACCAACCCCGTTCTATGGAGACGGAAGATGGCTAGCGACACCCTAATCGAAGAATGGCGGTCTGTTGAGGGGTGGCCTTACGAAGTAAGCAGCCTCGGTCGCGTCCGCCGCTCCACCATGGGTGCCCCTCTGACAAATACCTCGCCGGGCCGCATCCGGACCCCGTATCTTGAGCGTAGTGGATATCTCCGCGTAAACTTGTCGCGAGGGGCGGATCGGCGCAAACATTGGGTCCACCGCCTTGTGGTTGAGGCCTTTATCGGGCCACCGCCCAACCCTTTATGCCAAGTCGCGCACATCGACGGCTGCCCACTGAATAATGTTCTTGCGAACTTACGCTGGGCCACTCCGAAAGAGAATTCTGAGGATAAGCGCCGCCACGGCACTATGGCTCGTGGCACGGCCATCAACACCAATAAACTCTCCAGGCACGACGTGATGGCACTTCGTCATCTTCGAAAAACGCAACTGACGACGCACCGCGGGCTTGCCGAACGGTTCGGCATTTCGAAGAGACAGGTCGGCCGCATATTGAATGGGCTATCCTGGTCATGGGTTGGCTCTAGTTGACGGCGGCCACGCCGCCCCACATGGCCCGAACGTTAGGCGTCGGGATCGTCCACTCGCCCGGTCTTCGTCAGGACCGTTGAGCGATACGCGACATAGCTCGACCGCTTCGACCGATCGTCCATGGCTGCAAAGCCGCAGTAGCCGAGCACCACCGACCCGCCGACCAGCATCAGCCCGTTGGCGATGGTCTCGTTCAACCGGGTATCCTCGCCCCAGATCAGCAGATAGACGATGCCGGCGGCGCAGAACGCGAGCGTGCCGAACACCGCCCGACGGCGCAGCACCCATGAGGTTTCGTAGGTCTGCGGATCAAGGCCGGGATCACGCATCGGACAGGAACAAGTCGCGCTCGGCGGCACGGCGGCGGACGAGGCCGGGTAATACTCGGCCGCCACCCTTGTTCCAGCGCGGGAACTGGTCAGCGGCGCCCTCGTAGTCGCCCGCGTTCAGCTTCCGCAGCAGCGTCGACCCCGCCAGCGCCCCGAGCCCGACGTTGTAGGCGAACGACACCAAGGCCGCGAACTGGTTGTCGGTCAGATCGACCTGGACCAGCCGCTCGACCCCGGCGGCGAACCGCGCCAAGTCCTCGGCCAGTCGCTCGTCGGCCTGCTCCTGCGTCCACACCATCCCCATGCGGATATCCGGGCCAGTGGCGCCGTAGCCGATGGTTGGGATGCCGGCCGGGCAGCGGTAGGCGTCGAGACGGCAGCCC
Organism: Gemmatimonadota bacterium; assembly: GCA_016712265.1. Classification (NCBI taxonomy): domain Bacteria; kingdom Pseudomonadati; phylum Gemmatimonadota; species Gemmatimonadota bacterium. The sequence continues at coordinate 16,342 of JADJRJ010000012.1, forward strand.
TCGAACTCCTGGACGAGTCGGACGCCGGCCTCGCTGACTTCACGAGCCATCGCGATTCCTTTGCTCTCGGTGGTGTGGTATAGAAGAGGGGCTGTCGGCGGCGTGGATATCGGATCGGACCGGGAGAGCCGGCCAATAGCGCACGCGACCTCGCCTTATCGGAAGTGGCGCCCGAGCCGACAGCTACTCTCTCATCCTCGCCGCGATCTCCGCCGCACATGCGGCATACCCGACATGGTCGATGCCATCGTCCGGGTTGTAGGCCCCGAGCTGCGTCCTCGCGATCTTGAGCAGCGCCATCATCAAGGCCGCGTCATGCGCGTCGAGCGGTGCGGCCGGCTCACTGCGGATCGCCAGATAGGCGTTCCACATCGTCGCGATCTTGCCGTGGTTGACTTCCACGGGGCCGTGCGTGTTCGCCCTCGCCCCGCCCACGATGCCGGCGGCGGTCTGTAGAATCTCGGCTGCTTTCATCAGGCACCCATCGCCGGATCAGCCGGCAGTAACGGTGGTGGAGACAGGGGGCTTCGAGATGGTCCCCGTTCTCCGACCAGCCCTCGGGAAGGGGATCGTCGACCGGGAGCCAGCGGACTTCGAGGAAGTGCCCTTTCGGGAACCTCACTTCACCGCCCGGATTCTCGTCGTCTCGCCCCGGAGGAATGCGTCGATCTCCCCGCATAGACCCCCGATCCGATCCACGGGGATCGCCACATGGTCGGCCAGCGCCACCACCAATGCCGCCGCATAGGCTCGCCTCAACTCGGCCTCATCCACCAGTTCCGCATAGCGGGTGTCGATCGGGTGGAAGGGGACAAGCTCGGTCGTGAGGGTCGTCGGTTCGGGTTCGTCGGTCATGCCGCGCGACTCCCCTTCTCGGCCTTCCGCCGCCGCCACGTCAGGTATTCCGCTCCCTCTTCGACGTCGAACAGGGTCGTGACCAACCGCGGATCGTCATCCTCGAAACGGGGATCGATCACGGTCACGGCGGAGGGGAAGATGTTCTGGTTCGGCAGGCCGAGTTCCTTGCCGTAGTCGTCGATCTGCTTGTAGCCGCCGACCCGGATCGCGTGGGACACCAGCCCCGTCGAGGGATCTTTCAGCACCGCATACCCGGAGGTGTGCTTGTGCCCGCAGGTCAGGATGTGGTCACGCCAGCCCATCGTTGCCGCCTTGACCGGGCCGTGAACGGTGCTCCACATGCTGTGGCCCGAAAAATCGTGGCGTGCGTTGACGCGCACCCCTCGCCCATTGGGGAAGCGAAGATCGATCCGGCATCCCCATGGCTCGACCGGACCCGGGACGGATCGCGCCATCCAGTCCAAAGGATCGCCGTTCCCGGCCCACATATCGTGGTTGCCCTTGACGATGTAGAGCCACGGGATCGACCGGACGAACCATTCGACCAGGCGCCAGGCCGTTCGTGCGGACGTCTCCTGATTGCCGTACAGTCGGGCGAGGCGACCGATCCAGGAATTCTGGAGGTCGCCCACGGTGGCGCCGAGTAGGCAATCCGTCTTTCGGATTACGTCGAGGTGCTTCCGCAGCAGCGGCCAGTTGCAGCCGTCGTCGTCCACATGCGGGTCACCGATATGCACGATCCCGATCGGGCCTTCGCGGTTGATGGTGACCGGGATCAGCCGCCGGGCATCCTCGGCTTCCGCGCGTTTCCCGTAACCCCGGCATAGGCGGTCGATGATCTCTTCAATCGGCACTTCGCCGTCTGGCAAAATGGGGGCGGTGAATGTGGGCTTGGCGGAGAACGCCATCTCCCGTGCCTTTGCGGACCGCACCCGCGATTGCAGGGTTGTTCGCGGCATTCCCATGGCGACGGAGGCGGCAGCGACACTCCCGTATTTCTCGACCGCCGCCAGCGCCTCCCGCGCCTCTGCTTCCGATATCGGAGGGGTTGCCATTCACCACCCCATCAGCCGTTTGACGAATGTCGGGACGATCCAGCCACCGACCATGCCCGCGATGCCGCCGATGATGAGCAACACCTTCCACCCGCCCTTGGCGCTGGCCAGCGTGTCGTCGATCTTCTCCAGCTTCGCCTCGATCCGGGCGAGCCTGTCGTCGACGTGCTCGTCGCGCTGTTTCCGGGATTCCAGCATCTGCCCGATGATCCCCTCCAGGCGGCCTATGGACCGATCGAGGTCCCCATGGGTCGGCTGTGACGCGGACACGGGATCAGGCCCCCTTGTCCGCCCGCTTGCGGGCGATCGCCTCCCAGCCTTGCCCCGTGGAAATCACGCACGCCACCCCATCGGGGCGGATGCCGAGGACGGAATAGGACCCGTCCGGGGAGAGCGTCAGGACGGCGATGAAGCCGCGATCGTCCCTGCCCATCCCTGCCGGGACTTCCTTCGCGTTGTCCTCCAAGGCTTTGAGGATCGCGTCCACGGGAGCGCATGGCGCCTGCTGGGCAAGCGCCGGGGACGCCAGCAGCAGGAGTGCTGCGGCGGAGAGCCACTTCAGCATGTTGAATGCTCCCGGAAGAACGTTTCGGGGATTCCCGGCCCTTCCTCTAGAGGCGGCGGGGCGGTAGGGTGGCGGTCTCAACCTACGGAGGCGGGATGAAATCTCTCGCTCTTGTTGGAGTGCTCGCCGTTGTGGCGGCGTGCGGCCCTAGAATGTCGATCGCGGATCAATGCTCTCAGTACGGGTTCTATGCGGGGACCGCTGCGCACGCGAACTGCCAGATGCAACTGACGATCGCGGATGAGAACCTGCAACAGCAGCGCAGCGCCAATCTCTCGCGGATGGGGATGCAGATGATGCAACCTCCCCCAGTCCCGGCATCCGGGATGACCACCTATCGGATGCCGTCCGGGAACACGATGATGTGTAGCCGGTTCGGGAACATGGTGAACTGTTTCTGACGGTGGCTCTCGCCTACACCAAGACGTTCGCCATCATCGGCATAGGCCAGATGTTGGTCCGAATTCCCCTGACCTACATCGTGGACCCAGTGCCGTTCGCATCGTTCGGCGTGTTCTGGGGCGGCGTGACCGCGACCCTGTTCCTGTTGGTCCTCGGCCCGATCATGGATTTCGGATCGTGGGCGATCTGGAGAGCCAGGATGGGGCGCCGATCACGGTAGCGGGTCGGTCTGGTCCGGCATCCGTGGTGGCGGCGGGTTCATGGCTTTCGTCCCGCCGATGATCCCCGCATCGGTCAGGATCAGACTCGCGATGTCGATCGCCTTCTGACTGGTCGGCGAGAGCAACGTCATCCTGCGAAGCTGCGCCATCCCCTCGGGGGACAGGAGATGGTCGGCAAGCGCAATACGCTGCCCCGGTCGACGAAGGGCGGCAAGCCCCTCTACAACATCGTCTCCAAGGCTTAGAAGCGTGCCCGGGGACGTTGCCTTGCCGATGAAACGGGCCGCCTTGCCGGGCTGCATCATCGCCTGCTGCGCGGCCAGATTGGCGGCCGTAGGCGACCCTTCGGGGAGCGAACGAGCCGCCGCGGTCAACACGTCCATCAGCTTTCCAAAGCTGGTCACAAGCTGCTGGTCGCCGAGCGCCGCCTTGAGGATTTCCTGCTGGTTCCCCGTGCCCCAGACCGATTTGACGAACTTGCCCGGGACCCCGCCGGGCTCGCCCGATGCGTTGATCTGCAAGGCCGTATCAAGGCGATCGGCAAGGAAGGAGCGAACGCCGGCGAGCCATTCGTCCTGCTTCCCAGCCGCCGTGTATAGCTGCCTGATCTTGTGGATTTCCGTTGGGGGGATGTCTTTCGCGGCGTCAAACAGCGCCTCGGCGTAGCGGATCGATGCCGGTCCTTCCTTGTCCAACAACGCCTTGAGTGCGCCATTCCGGGCGTCCTGGATGGGAACGGACATGCTGGCATAGACCTGCGCACCCTGCGCATACCCGGGATGAGCGGACTTTAGAACGTCAGCGAGTTCGGCCTTCACCCCCGCCAGGTCACGCGCGGCGCGCTTCGCAGCAGAGGTTTGCTGTACGTCGAACGCCCCGGACACGATATCGTCGAACTGTTCCTTGACGGAGTGCAACACCTCGTAGTTCCGCAACGGAGCGCGTCGAACGATTTCGTTCCCGGCGGCATCCACGACGCGCTCTTCCTGCGTCAACGCGTTGAGCATCGCACGAAGGCCACGGCCGGTCGGGGTTGCTTCGCCAACCTTCGCAAGTCGGCTTTCGATGTCCTGTAGAACTGGCGAGATATCCGGCTCCACCCCCGACCCGAACGCGGCCTGATAGTGCGGAGAGGCGGCAGCGGTGCGCTTCTTCACCATCCCCGACAGGACGTCATCCGCGCCCTGGCGCAGCATATCGGCGCCCTCGGCGACATTTCGAGCCGGGGCGATACGGTCGAGTTCCGAACGGACTGCCGCCGGCACCTGATTGGTGTTCCGGTTGCGGATGAAGTCGTCGAACTTGTCCGTCGTCTCGGGGAAGGTACGAAGCGCCCGCTCCTGCGCCCGGATGCTGCGAAGGTTCGATGCCTCGCCGACCGAGAGGTCGACACCCCGGCGCTGCGCCTCGTCGTAGAGTTCTCTCCACCGCTGCTGTTCTGCCGGATCACGGGCTTTCAAGCGGTCGTAGGGCTGCACCCCCAGCGGGTTGCGCTGAAGCATCTTGTTGAGGAGAACGCCCGCGCCCTGCCCCGCCGCATTCATCCCGGCCTGACCGGCAGCGTTCCAGTAGTTGAGATTGGTGGGGTCCTCGCCCGCGAAATAGCGGTCGATCGCCTGCCGGGCGAGGTCTGCCCCTCCGGCCGCGACGCCCGCTGCCGGGATGCTCATTCCGGTCGGCCCCATTGCCGCACCGACAACGCCGGCAGCAACCGCCGGAATGGCCGGCCCTGCGCCCGATGCGACCTGATAGCCCGCCCGCATGAACGTATCGCCGACACCGACCCCGCGCCCCATCGTCGGCACTTCGCGGACCAACTGTCCCGTCACCGGATCGGCGAAAATGATGTTGCCGTCCCGGTCCACACCGTATCGCTTCACAGCCTCGTCGACGGGAAGGCTTGGGAAGCGGGCGGCAGCGAACCGACGTATCTGGTCGGCCGTGTCCGGCGCCAGCGAGGCGCGGGCGATCGTCGCCATGGACGCTCCGCGCTCGGGATCGTCCACGATCCCGCCGGCCGTAGGCATGGGACCGGAGTTCCCCGAGCGGGCCTCGCCGGTCGGCTGGTTGAACCCGTCCGCAGTCAATCCGCGCCGGATCAGTTCCTGCGTGACAGGATCGTCGACCGGGGGGCTGGCCGCACCTCCGCTCAGCAACCCGCGACGCTGAAGTTCCGCCTCGATCGGGTCCATTACGGCACCCCCTCAGACCCGGGCGTGGGCGGAGACGCGATGCCGAGCAACTGCCGCCGCCGGGCTTGCAGCGCCACAAGCTGCTCATTGGTCATTTCCGACACCCTTGGGAACAGCGCTTCGATGGCGGCGCGATCCATCGTGCGGATTGCGTCGGGAGCGGGCAGCCCCGCCCCGCCGCCCTTCGGGCCACCAAAATCGAACCGCTTGGGCTTCGGAAGTCCGGAACCCGATTGCGGCTCGCTCGGTGCGGTCTGCTGCTGCTTGCGCATATCGGCATCGGAGGGGGGAAGTTCGCGCGCCGCTCCGCCCGCAGCAGGAGGCGGGCGACCGCCGGATGGCGGGGCGTCCGGCACCGTGAGGCCCGTGAATAGGGGGTTTTTTTCTCGGCCCAGTCGGCGAGAAACACCGACCACCCATCAAACTTGCCCCCGTTCCTGGCGCGATACTCCTGCGCCAGACGGGCGATCTCGATGTTGCGGTTGTTTAGCTTCTTGGCCGTCTCGATCATCAGCTTGCGGCCGGGTTCGGTCGTTTCCAGCCCCGGAACCATGGACTGGAGGAACTGGCGGTCCGCATCGGACATGGCGCCCGGCATCCCCGCGCCGCCGGCCGGATTGCGAAGCGTCAACGCGATTTCGTTGGAAAGCGCGTTGGCGGCCTCGGCCTGTGCGACATCAGCAGCCTTGCCGAAGATCGTCGGAGCGTTGTCACCGAGGACAGTTCGAAGACCCTTCTGCAACTCCATCAAGCGACGGCGTGTATTTGCCGGTCTGGACGCCTTCAAGAAGCTGGTTGAGGCGGTCAAGACGGGCGTTGCTGCGAGGCGCCTCCGCTGCGCCCGACTGAATTTCCACCCAGGTCTTGGCGTCGGCCTTCGCCAGTTCGACGTTGAAGGCCGTCTCGGCCTTGTTGTCGATATTGACCGTGGCCCCGCCACCGACACGTTCGGCGTACTTCCGGCGGAGTTCCTGCGCTAGGGGGCCGTTACGGTCGATCCCCAGTCAACGCGGGCGCGCTCGACCTCGCCCCCCTCGCCCGACCCGCCAGCGCGGCCTCGTATTCCTCCGGAGTGATCCGACCGGCACGGAGATCGGACTGCAACTTACCGACATCGGACATCGGCTTGTCCCCGCCGACCTGCTGCGTCTGTCCCGTCTTCTTGTTGTAGAGCACGCCATCGGACATGGCGTATTCGCCGCCGTCCTTCTGGTCGTACTGCGCCAACTGCATTCCGAGCTTGAAGCGGTCGAGGGTGTCCTGGCGGGCGAGGTTCTGCCCCTGAGTGAGGGTCTGGTTGCCGGCCTGTAGCCCTGCCCCCAACCCGCCGAGGAAGTCGGGGGAGCGGGACTGCATCATGGCCGCCCCGGCGTTGATGAGGGCATCCGCCCAGGGTCGGCCCTCCCGCTGCGGCATCAGTTGTGATGCGATCTGGAGATAGGGGGAGAGTGCGGATAGTCCCTGTCCGGGCTGGCGGTCGGGGAGGGCGGAGACGCCAGCCGGCTGCATCTGAGCGACGCGCTGGCCCATCCGCGCCACGTTGGCGATGCCCTGGTCGACGTCGTATTCGGGCTGCTGCATCGTCGGTTCCTTCGTCGGCTTCGCGCCGGACCAGCGCCGCGCGTACTCCGCCGCCACCTCGGCGACCGTGCGCGGCATGGTGGCTTCTTCGTCGCGGTAGAAGATGCTCGGGTTGCTGGACGCGACCTTAGGGCGGAACAGCGACGCGGCAGGCGTATTCGGATCGGCCCCGAACAGTTTCTGGGCGTCGGGCGTGCCGAGAGCCCATGCGGTATAGAGTTCGGCCCCGGTCGGCTCCCGGCCGAGCGTCCGCCGCAATGCTGGAACAATTTCCCGTTCCATCAGGACTTCGGCCGCACGCTTCTGCTTCGCGTCGTCGTCGATATCCTCGGGCGTAAACCCGAGATCAGGATAGTTCCGCAGCACGCCCTTCCAAGTGTCGGGCATGAAGTGCAGCAGCCCTCGGGCGCTGCTCATCGGGTTGGATCGGAACCGACCCCCGCCGCTTTCGAGGGTGGCGAAACGGCCGAGGACGTCGGAATACGCTCCGCCCATCAACTCGTCGTCACCGCTCCCCCATGTGAAATCGGGAAGGGCGGATAGGCCGAGCATCAGAGATAGCCCCAATCCCCAAGACCGAGATCATCGGTCCATCCACCCATGCCGAGATCGTCCGTCCAGTCGCCGCCGATCCCCCACACGTCCGTCCCGTCATTGACGAGAAGGCCGGAGCCGACGTCGCTTCCCGTCCCGCTCAGACCGCTTCCACCCGTCAGCCACCCGTTCCTGCCGAACGCCCCGGTATTGCCGAGGATGCCGGCGCCTGCGGTGAGGCCGCCCAGAATCTGCGTCCACAGGTTCGGGTCCGGGGTCTGCTGGGTCGTTGTCGATGCCCGGCTCAGGCCGTTGCCGTTGACGATCCGGCTCAACTTATCGAGCTGGGTCCACGGGTAGTTCTGCTGCTCCTGCCAGTCGGAATAGGCGATATCCGCGCTCCGCTGGGCGAGGGAGCGATCGAGCGATCCGATCCCGAGCAGGGCATCGACGTCGCGATAGGCGTTCGTCGAGGCGGAGTTGCCGAGGTTGCCGAGAAGCTGGGCGGCGCCAAGCTGCTGCCCCAGCGCGGACAGCCCCAATCGCTGCGCGTCGAGACCCGAGGACTGGTTGGCGAGGGCGGCGCGGAGAAGCGAGTTCTGGTTCTGCGCCGCTGCCTGCAACCCCATCTGCGCGGTGCCGAGGTCGGCCTGAAGCAGACGGTTCGCATCCCCCTGCCAGACCTGCTGGGCGTTGGCATAGTTCTGCATCCGGGACTGGTTCGTCAGTTCCCCGGCCTGCCGCGCGACTTGCGTCGATAGGTTGCTGTCGTAGAGGCCCTGCCGCGATCCCCCGAACGCGCCGCTCTTGGCAAACCGGGCATCCGCATTCGCCTGCTGCCGTGCCGCGGCGTCTTCCAACTGCCGGACCGCCGACTGCGTGACAAGGCTCTCATACGGGTTCATGTAGCGCGAGATATCCGCCTGCGGGAACATCTGCGCGCCGATGACCTGCGAGGCGATCATGGGCGAGGAAACCCGCTCGAACGACGGGTTCGTCATCCCCCCGGCAGACCCGAAAATCTGCTGCGCCATCGCCTGCGCTTGGGAATTGGCCGGCTGCCAGTTCCCCTGCGCGTTCTGCACCCCCTGGAACGCCTGCGTCTGATACTGCGACAGCGGCGCCACGCGGGCATACGGATACGCTTCGTAGGGGGTGTTCTGGTAGACGTTCATTCCCTCCGACAGGAGGTATTGAAGCGCCGAGTTGAGCGTTTCCGGGAGGGTGGTCGTCTGCGTGGTCGTCGGCATCGGACGGCCTCCTCAGTTCCCCGCCTGCTGGGCGTACCAGTCGAGGCCCGTGGTTCCGTCCCCGACCACCGGCATCGGGTTGTAGACCTTGGGCTGGGACGGGGCGGTGAATGCCGGGGGCTGTTCTGCGGGCATGGTCTGCCCGTAGACCTTCGGCCCGGTCGGCGGCATGTATTTCGGGCCGGTGGGGGCGGCGTACGGTTCCGGCGTTCCCCACTGTTTCGGCCCAGATGGCGGCATGTATTTCGGGCCCGTCGGCATCGTGTAGGAGGGCTGCGTCGGGCCGTACTGCTTCGGGCCGCTCGGAGGATAGAACTTCGACCCGGTGTTGACGGTCTCCATCTGGTAGGTTCGGCCTCCGTCGTAGGACGTCGGCATCCTCGCCAGCGCAGGCGCATCAGGTGTCGTGTTGAACCGCTGCCCGTAGGGCAGTGGGCTCGTCGGCTGCTGGCCGGTCATACCCCACAGGCCGCCCATCGGCATCGGCCCGTCGCGACCGACGCGATAGGCGAGATCGGACGAACCGCTATCCGGCATCGGAAAGCGGCTCAATTCGGGTGGATAAAACGCCCCGACCTGATACGCCATATTTGACGGACGCCCCATAATCGCGTCACGCGCGTTGCCGGCAAGGTTTGGATTGTTCAGGTAGTGTGCCAAATCTGGGCGCCCCATCGGCATCGGCCCGCCCGCCCCCGGCTGCGGCAGACTTCCGATCCCGCCCACGCCCTGCTGTTGGCGCTGCTGCATGATCTGCATGATCTGCTGGAGAACCCGCGGGTTCGTCTGGGCGAGGTTCTGCAACAGCGCCCCGATGGAGGCGCCCGAAGACTGGTTCCACATGAGCCTATCCCCCGCTCAGTAGGTGAAGGGCGACCGGAACTCGACGAGCTGCGAGTTCGGCTGCACGTAGTTGAGGCCGCCCGCGTCCTGCGGGTTCTGCGACTGGTAGGTCGGATAACCGTAGGTCGAGGACCCGTAGCCGAGGTTGAGCAGCGACAGCCAGGAGAGCGGGTCGACCGTCGACTGCTGCGGCGTCGTCGTCCCCGTGCCCGTCCCGCCCGCGGTCGGCATCCCGAAAAAGAAGTTGATCGGGAGGGAGTACGGGTTCGTCGTCCCCGGCGTGAGGCCGGTTCCCGTCGTCGTCGTGCCGTTGGTGCCCCCGGTGTTGACGGGGGTTGTCGACACGCCGCCATTTGACGGGGCCGGGCCGCCTACGCCTGCCGTTCCGGATCGAACGTCCGGCTGCGCCGCGCCGGTTCGTGCCGGCGGGACGCCTGTATAGCCGGTCGCATACGACCCACGAATAGGCGTGTTGTTGCCATCCCGAAGGGTGGTCAGATCGACCCCGTAGAACGGGCCGAGCATGGCGTTTGCCCCAGACGAGCCATACAACCGACCGATATCGGCCGAGCCGTTCGGATGGTTCTGCGCGCTATACTGAGTGATGACGGGCGAGCCATCCGGGTTGACGATCGTTCCGACCGAGTTGCGAAGCACGCCATAGAGCGTGTCGCGATACAAGCCATTGCCCATAGGCTCAAGAACCCACTCGCCGTTTGCGTCCGAGTGGTAGATCGTGCCGTCCGGGTGACGCCAGATCGAGAACATCCCAGGTTGCGACAGGAGTTCCGAGCCCCGATCCCAGCCCGGCGAGTTGTTGGAATAGTCGAGCGCCCCGCCCAGGATCGAGCCACCCGGCGTGCCGGCGGACATCGCGTTCGCGATCCCGGCCGGCGTCCCGCCCGTCGTCGTCCCGATCGGTGCCGTGGACACCCCGGAGAGAACCTGCCCGAGGTCCGTGGGGCCGATCGTGTTTCCCGAGGGGATCGAGCGGCCCTGCGAAATCTGCCGGTTGATCCGGTTCTGCACCTGCGCATTGAATCCCGGAACGGCCTGCTCCAGGGGTTTCCTGATCTGGTTGAACTCGGCCGAGTTGATCGGGACGCGATTGAGCCCCGGCATCGCGCGATAGATCTGGTCCGCGGCCTGGAGGCTGGTCATCGTGCCTTCCATGCCGTTCGGGTCGTACCCGGCCGACAGTGCCATTTCGAGCGCGTTGATGTTCACCTTGCCGGAGTAGATGTCCTCCAACGGCACATCGACGACATTCGGCCACGCGCCGACGGTGATGTACCCGCGATCCAGCGGGCTTTCCCGGACGATCGGATCGTTCTGGTTCTGTAGCCCCTGATAGACGCCGTTCTGATAGACCACAGGCCCGTAATCGAGGGTATCGAGGCCGAAATAGTTGTTGATGTAGAGGTATGCGTCGCGACTGTTCGGGTCGACACCGATCGACGATGCCAGTGCTGCGAACTGCTCCGGAGTCAGGTCGGCGATCTGGGAGAATGTCGGGTCCCAATCCCCGCCGAAGCCCGGTCGCGGATCGTAGATGCCGAACGATTGGTTGTTCTCGGGCGTGAACCCGGAGGCGACCGGAATCTGACCGTATTGTTTATAGTAGGCTTCCAAGTTCCGGACCTGGTCCAGCCCGGTGCCGAAATCGAAGGTATTGTAGCCCGTTCCCAACGGCTGCGTCGGTCCGCTCTCCGGCGGCGGCGGAGGCGTGACATAGCCGACCGGGACGGTGCCGTCGATATACGGGCTCTCGTTGAGAAACCCGTTGCCGCCCCAGTTGCCGATCCGCTCCGGCTGGTTGTTCTGTGCCAGGATGTTCGCGGCCTGCTGCTGGGTCGCATACGGCTGGGTGTTGATCCAGTCGTTGAACGCCCCACCGCCGAAGTTCCCGGTATAGCCGAGCTGCTGGGCGAGCTGCTGGTTGACCTGGTAGTTGTTCGGGTTCGATCCCCAGGACTGGTCGCCAGAGGTTTCCGCCATCGGCGAGCCGAAATTATTGGCCGATCCGTCGTCCTGCGGCGCGCCCGCGCCCCAGTCCATGATCCGGTTCGACTGCCCGGCGTCGCGCAGAATCTGCTCGGCCTGCTGGCGCTGCTCGGGCGTCGCGTTCGCCATGTACTGGTTGAACCCGCCCGTCGATCCGCCCGTCCAGCCGCCGAAGTCGCCGCTGAATCCGGTCGCCTGCGCAAGCTGACGATTCACGTCCTGATTGGCGGACGAGCCCCAGTTCCGATTGTCCTGCGGAGCGGCGGCGGACATCGCGGATGCCGAATTGTTCTGCGGCGGCGCGCTTTCCTGTGGCGGCGCAGAACTCGCGGTCCCGGTCGACGGGTCCCACCAGTACGTCCCGTTGACCGGGTCGGACACCATCTGAGCGGCGAATTCCCGCGCGCCGGTTTTCGGGTTGCGACTGTTCTTCGGATGCCCGACGACGTACTGAGCGGGTCGAGGCCCGCCTGCATCATCGCTTGGGAGGCGTGCTGCCGAAGCGCGGGATCGGCCTCCCAGACACCCCGCGGAACCACAACCTCGCCCGGCGTCAGGTGGCCGACATGCGTATCCCCGGCGCGGCCCTTCTTCGCCATGGCGCGGACCGCCTTGCCCATCGCGGGCGCGTTGTGGTCGCGGACCTTGCGACGGGTGGTCATCTTCATGGGCACGCCCCCGAAACGAAAAAGGCCCCGCCGAAGCGAGGCCCGAAAGGCTTGGGAATGGTCGAGATCGTCAGTAGCGGAAGGCCGTGTTGAACGCGCCGTAGGGCGTTCCGTACTGGTTCTGCTGGCCGTTCTGGCCGCCGGTCATCGGGTTCTGCCCCGAGAAGGCAATGCCCGACTGCTGCCCCATCAGTCCGTTCGCGCCGAACGCCGCGGAATAGATCGAGGGCGACAGGCTGAGGTCGTTGTACCCGGAGCGGAGGATCGATGGGTCATTGGCGGTGTTCTCACGGCCGAACCCGAGGGCGGTTCCGGGAGTGCCCCACTGTGCGCCGGGGACCGGCATCTGTCCCGCGAGGACGTTGGGCATTTCCATGCCGCCCGTCGAGAACCCGGCGTTGCCCCCCGCCGTCTGCGTCTGTCCGAACAAGGTATTGGGCACGTTCTTGCCCGAAGGATTCCGGGTCTGCTGCCACTGGTCGTAGGTCTGGGGGGCGGTGAAGGCGGGGAAGTTGGAGGCCTGGTCCTGGACGTTCTGCTGGGGGGCGGCTGGCAGCCCTTGCGCCCCGTACACCGGATTGACGCCGCCGGCAAAGTACGGGGACATGTCCGGCGTCGCCGTGATGCCCTGGTTTCGCGCGTCGCGGAACGGTTGGGCCAAGGTATCGACCGATGCCGTCCGCCCGGCCTCTGTGCCGAAGCTGGTGATGAACCCCTGCGATTCCGGCGTCCGCTCCGAGAACTCCACGATGTCGCCGATCTGGCGACCGGCGATCGTGGGAAGGCCGCCAAAGCTGGCAACCCGCGTGCGGCCGGTCACCGGGTCGAAGTTTGCCGGCCCGCTGTAGTTCGTCCCCGAGTTGGCAAAGCTGTTCCCGCCCCCGAAATCCGCGGCCTGCCCCGTCGAGGGATCAACCCATCCGTTCTCGGTGTAGATCAGATCCGCGAACATCGGAGCGCCGGTCGAGGGGTTGCGGAGGTTCCGCTGCCCCACGGTGAACTGCGACGGGTTCCGCCCTCGGGACGCCATCGCCATCATGGCGCGCTGTCGAAGGGAGGGATCGGCATTCATCGCGGCGTTCGGGATCACCGCTTCACCACGGGCGAGGTGGAGAGACCCGCGCGACCGGGCGCGGGACCGGCGCGCATCAGGCTACCGATGCCGGCACGGTTCATCATGGGCAGGCACTCCTATGTCGGGTATCCTCCGCCCCATGGACGGAGACATGACCGGCTACGACTTCCTTGCCGGGAAGGGTGAAGGCTACAGACGGGCTTGGAACGAGGCGGTCGAGACGATCGCGCGGGCGGCTATGGAGGCGCGGATAATGGACCGCATTGACAAGTTGGGCGCCACCGTATGGCGCGTGCCCGACAAGGGTGATCTACCCGACGCGATAGCGCGGGTCGCCCGGCTATGGGCGGAGATTCACGAGGCGGATCGGGAACTCGCCTTGGAGCTGGCGAGGAAGTTGCCGGGGATGGAAATCAGTCGGCTAACGAAGCCCGATCATGGCATTTGACAGTCCGTAGACCGTGACCTCGCCGCCCAGCATGTCGCTCACTTCCTTTAACCCCGCGAGCATCTGGTCGCGCGGGACGCCCGGAGCCATGATCCGGCGGGCCATGTCCATTGCGGCAGGGTTGGACGCGAGCGCGCGCGCCACGGATTCCGGCTCCATCGCCGAGGCCGCAACCGGGGCCGCCTGCGGCGTCATGTACCGACGCGCGCCCTTCGGCGGTTCGACCCCGGCCCGACGGGCCAGCCATCCCACGGCGTCGGCCCATCCACCTTGCTCGTCCATCCGGCTCTTGCCGCCGACGCCGACATCGTAATCGGCCTCGCCGATTGTGCGCTTGTAGGTCGGCGGGAGATCGTGGTCGCTGATCCGCAGCTTGACGTGATCCATGATCGGATCGCCGTACTTGTCAACCTTCCCGGATGGCCGGGCGAGGTGCAAGTAGTTGCTGCCACTCGCCCCGGAACGCGCCGTGTCGGTAACTTCCCACCCCATTTCCGAGGCGTATTTCCGGATGCGGTCGCCAACCTGATAGGTGCTGGGCTTGCTCGCCATGCCTGCAAAATACGGGATAAATGGAACGGTGCCAAGCATTGCGGTGAAGGCATCAACACCTCTTGCCCCTGCCCGCATGTAGTCGCCCTGACCGAGCGCCGATAGCCCCGCGCCAGTCGCTCCGATCGCATCCCGAGCGGCCATGTAATCACCGCTCCCCGGCGCCATGCCGAGAATAAGGTTCGCGATCATCTCCGCGCTCGGAAGTCGGTCGCGAAGCGTGGGCGGGATCAGTTCGGAAACAGACGACGGCATCCGAGGGCCGGACGGCATCGGATTTCCACGCTGCCCGGCTTCCAGCGCACGAGCGGCAGCGACCATGCCGTCATGCTCGGATTGAAGGCCGCTCAATCCCACCGTCGGCAGAAGGGCGGAAATGCCGGCGCCGTCCATGCGTCACGCTCCGCTGCGGAGGTTCGTGCGCTCGGGGTTGAACACCCGGCCCGGTCCCATTGCATAGGTGAAGGGATCGAAGGGCGGGGCGTCCACCCCGTTCGCTGCCGCAACCCGTGACAGGGTATCGTCCTCGGCCGTCAGGTACTCGTTGAGTTCCCAATCGGGGCTGTTCGGGCCGGTGTAGCTGTAGAGATCGCCATAGGTCAGGCCGGTGCGGAACCACTCTTCCCCACGAGGCCCGAGGCTCTGGGCGTAGGACTGGATGATCTCCGGCGCCCACGCATTCGCTTCCGTATTCGACTGCCCCGAATAGCTGCTGTTCTGCGCCCGCTCCTGCCACTGGTCCCAATCGCTCGGCATCTGCCGGGGGGCGTCCCAGACCGGGAGCGAGGCGTTGCCCTGGTACTGGGAGAGAAGCGAGAAGTCGGGGCTGCCGCGGAACATATCCGGGAGGTCTTCCAGCGTGACGGGAAGCCCCATCTGCCCCCGCGCGATCTGTCGTCCCGAGTTCGCCGCCAGTTCCGGGGTCCGGTAGGCCGCCCCGCCCACGGAATAGGCCGGGATGTTCTTCTTCCACGACATGGACCCGAAGGCGGTGTCAAGGTCTTCGACCATCGAAGGATCGCCGCCGGCATACCATCCAGCATCCCCGCGGTAGAGGTCGGCAAGTCCCTTAGCCTCGCCGACGCGCGGCCCCTGACCGCCGTAGAACCCGTCTTCCAGGGACGTGTAACCCGAGCCCAGCGTGATCGGATGGTCGGTGTTCTGGTTGATCGCCGACATGATCTTGGCGAAGGCGAGCATGGGCGCCGCATAGCCTGCCGCGGTCGCGGCACCACCGATCGCGGACCCCAACCCCGTCGCGCCGAAGCCCTCGAAGCCCAAAGCGTTCCCGATATCGGACAGGGACGGGACCCAGCTTGTCAGGCTCTTGTACGTCTCCGGAGCAAGCTGTTGAAAGCCGAACTTCCCCAGTTTGAGCAGGTCCCCCGCCGGGAAGCCCCCCGCCGGCGAGGGACCTGCCGGCGCCAGTGATCCGATGCCCGCAGGCTGTCCGGATTCGGCGCCATTCGATTGCAGCCATTCGCTCAGGGACTGCTGTGCGGGGACGTACATCGGCAGCCCTCCTGTGCTATGATGGGTTGATGGAACCGACGCATTCGGGTTGTTTCGACGACACGATCATCGCCGGGGAACCGGGGCCGCTGCTCACGGCAGCGGAGGCATGGAACGTCGTCGAGGAACTGGATCAGGAAACGACGGCGCGGTCGGTCACTCTTCGCCAGTCGACCCCGTCGTTGAACGCCAGCACCGCCCCGCCGGTCTCGTCGATCACGTAGATGATGCGCTTCGTCTCGGTCGGGCTCGGGAGCGTGTCCACGGTATAGGCCCGGACGGGCGAGGCGTTGATATCAGCCACGATCCCAGACAGGGCGGTTTCCACCTGCTGGGATAGCTGTCTCGCCCACTGCTGGATTTCGGCCGGGGACGTGCCTTGAAGGGGTGCGATCCGGATGCGGCTCACATCCCCTCCTCGTCACCCATGTAGAGGGAACCGATGCCGGCGGCCCCGCCCAGCGCCGCCCACGGGAAGAGGGTGTTGAACTGGATGAGCCCAGCGACATCGGGATGCTGGTTCACAGAGTCCCTGATCCATTTCCCGAGCCGTGGGTACTTCGCCTTGAACCGGCCGGGGTTGGTCATGTACGCCTGCATCGCGTCAGCGGTCAGCTCGTCCCGTCTGTTCAAGTACGTTGATTTCCGACCTAACCGCATCCATGAGGTCGGGCGCGTTTCCGCCGACGAGGTGACGGCGTCACGCCGGTTGCGTGGCGCATTCGCCAGTCGTTCGCGGGCCAGCGTCAGGTTGTCGATCAGGTGCGAGCCTTCGTGCCGATGCACGAAGGATCGTCCGCAGCG
>JADJRJ010000013.1 GCA_016712265.1 Gemmatimonadota bacterium
CGAGCGGGTAACGCGCTCCGGAAACCGACCGACCGCCGACGACCGGCGCGCTGAGCGGAGGGCGCGCCGGGCCGAGCGGGAGATTGGCAACCTCGGCAAGAAGGCAAAGACCGCAGCCGAGACCGCAGCCGACCTCCGCAACCAGGCCGCGGCCACAACTGACCGCGGGGCGAAGCGTCGGCTGGACGCCGCGGCGAAGCGCGCCGAGCGGGACGTCAAGAGGTACACAGGCAAGGTTGAGGACATCCAGGAAGACCTGGCAGAATCCTGGAAGCGCCGGTAACTGCGAGCCCGGGAAGGGGGCAGAGCAATGTGCATTACATGTCGTGACCGTTCTGCCCCCAACTCGAAGTTGTGCGGCAAGGCGCGGGTGGCGCGCGACGAGCAGGCGCTGCGGATTGTGAAGTACGTCGGCGAGGGCAAGCAGTACCGCTGGATTGCGGAGACGGAGAGCATCGCGCTCGCCACCGTGACTAAGCTGTACCGCGAGGGCCGAAAGCTTATGGCCCCGCCGAGCGCCAAGCTGCAGCTGTCCATTCTCATGCTTCAGCTGGAGCAGAATTACTCCGACATCCGGGACGCGCTGGAGACGACGACCGACCCGGGCGAGAAGGCCAAGCTGTTCACGGCCGCCAACGATAACATCGCCCGGCGCCAGTCGCTGCTCGGCGCGGACACCGTCAACATCCGCTCCAAGTCCAAGATCAAGGCGGACATGAAGGACCTGGTCATTAAGTTCGACGAGGACCAGGGCGTGCGTGACTCCGCGCGGGCTCGCGCTCGGAAGACGGGCCAGATATGAGCACCGTGGTGTACAACGGGCTGGGTGAGCCCTTGCTCCATGTACCGGACTACTTCAAGGGCCGGGCCACCCAGCTCCTGCAATACGTGAATGCTGCCACAACTACGGACCAGGCGACCAGGATTAGGATCTGCCGCCGGGAGCCGATGATCTTTGCGATGGTGTACCTCCGGCACCACATGTCGTCCGAGGAGACCGGCAACCGGCGCTCGATTAACCCGCTCCACATCTACCTCGCCGAGCACGCCGCGACCTATTGGCCCTTCCCGCTCAAGCCGAAGGAATGCCGGGTCTGCGTTGTCGCGCCGCGCGACTCTGGCAAGACCACCTGGAACTACCTCATCCTGCCGCTCTGGGGCGGGGCGTACCGCTGGCGCGTGTTCCAGTTGTTCCTGTCGTCCTCGGGCGATACCGCCGAGGAGCACCTAGCCGCGCTCAAGGACGAGCTACGCAACAACGCGCGCCTCCGCGCGGACTTCCCAGAGCTGTGCGAGCCGGAGCGGCACAAGGGCCGGCCAACCGGCGACACCAAGGAGGTGTTCCGCTCCGCGAGCGGCGTCACCTTCATGGCCAAGGGCATCGACGCCAAGAACCTCGGGCGCAAGGAGAAGCGCGTCCGGCCGGACCTCGTGGTAATCGACGACATCGAGCCGATTGGCAAGTACTCGAATGAGGCGCGCACCGAGCGGCTGAACCTGATCTGCCGGGCCATCTTGCCCATGAACCTGAACGCCGCGGTCTACATTGTCGGCACGGTCGTGCGGTACGGCTCGATTATGCACGATGTGGTGAAGGCGGCGACCGGCGGCGGCATAGCCGACTGGATCCGCGACGAGAACTTCCAGTACAAGTACTGGCCGGTCTATGGCATCAATTCGCAGACCCGGACCGAGGAGTCATTCTGGCCGGAGCGGTACACGCTGTCCTGGATCAAGTCGCAGCTCCATATCGACTCGTTCCAGCTGTCTCACATGAACCAACCCGTAACCGGTGGTGACGGGCTGTTCTCCAAGAGCGACCTGCACTACGGCGCGCCATTCATGATCCAGTCCCACATTATGGCGATTGACCCGGCTGTTTCGGTTGGGGAGAAGTCCGACTTCACCGGCATCGCCATTGTCGGATTCGATGGCGCGGACATGAACGCATTCATCGAGTACGCCAAGGGCGTCAAGCTCGGGCCGGAGAAGCTCCGCGAGTTGGTGCGGCTATTGCTGGAGCACTACCCGAAGATCACCACCGTGCTTATCGAGACGATTAACGGCGGGCTGTATGTGGTTGACGCGATCAAGCCGGTCATCCCCAGCCACGTAAGCCTGATCGTGCGGAATGAGTACGCGCCGAAGGCATCCCGCATACGGCAGCTGCACGACTACTGCCAGCGCAAGTGGGTGTTCTGGAATACCGGCCTGAACGAGGCAGTCGACCAGGCGCTGTCGTACCCGGTTGTAGAACACGATGACGTTATTGACGCAATTGCCAAGGCAGCCCATTACAAGTTGGAGAAGAGGCCGGTAGCGCGCGCCGGGTAGAATCGAGGGAGCCTAATGCATCAGGAGGAGCCGTGGGATGGAACCCAGCGGACCACCCCCGCTACCCCAACGGGAAGTTCCGACCCAAGTTCAGCCAGTCCGTCCGACTGTCTCCCATCAGCGTCTCGTACAACGCCGGGGTGCGAGTTCCCATTGTGCCTGGACGCGCGAATCTGTACCTTGGCGCACTTGCTCGGGTAGAGCGCTCGGGGCGGAGCGGCGGATTCTTCCAGCAGCACATCGACCGGGCGGTGCACGCGGTCTCGGGCAAGCTCGGCGACCCGCATGGCCGGAGCAACATCGCCCAGCTGCTCAAGGGCCACGAGATCAACACCAAGGGCGGCCTGCGGGTGACCGGGCCGACCAAGCTCGTCAACGCGCCAACCTTCCGCGTCTCGTCCACGCCGGCCAGCCGTGAGAAGGGCTTCGAGCTGCAGAAGGCTGGCGAGCCGCGCTCCGCCCGACGTCGGCCCCGTTCGCGCTCGGCGGCCGTGCCCTCGACCATCTCGCAGGGCGTCCGCACCCAGAAGCCAAAGGCCATCACCAAGGGCCCGAAGCGCGTGCGGAAGTCGAGCACGCGCGGCCGTAAGGTGAGGCGTTGATTGAGCTACGCAAGCGCTGGCGACGTCGTCGCAACCTCAAGCGGCTGCTCCAAGGGTGGCTCGCGGAAGTCGACGAGCAGCCGCTGCCGACCATGGATCACGTCTACCTCCGATACATCGCTGGGAGGTGTGAGAATGGCGCGTGGAAAGGCGAAGGGCGGACCGGGCAAGAAGGACCGCCGTAAGAAGAAGAACCGCTGACAGCTACCATCGTGGTATGACGTTCGAGTGCATGCCCGATGAAATGGCCCGCACTCTTATCCGTGAAGCGCAAGGCGCCGCTCCGGATGAGATGTGCGGGTTCATTGTTGAAGGGTGGAGTTACGTACCCGTTCCGAACTGCCACCCAGAGCCGCAGCGGCACTTCTCCATGGCGGAGGATCGCATCCTGGAGATGCTGACGCACAACTCGCACAAAGTGCTTGGGATCTACCACTCGCACCCGCGCGGGTCTCGGGAGCCGAGCGAGAACGATGTGGCCATGATGCAGAACTACACGCCGCATGGGTTCCGGTTCTGGATCGTGACCTTAAACAACGTGTTCGAGTGGAGGATCCATCGTGACAAGCCCTGCCCGGTCCGGCGCGACGGGACAACCCCGGGACCCGATGGATTGGCTTACGCGATACTTACGCCTACAGCGCCGGTATGACGCGCAGGTTAACGCGCGCCTGCGGGAGGCGATGGCTGACGCCGAGCGGGACATCGCGCGCCTCGGCGAGGGCACTGGGGCGTTGGTCCGGTCGGTCCAGCTCATGCAGGCTATGACCTCGATATCCGGCACGCTGGCTGGGTTCTGGAATGCGATGGGCGACATCATCGCGGCCGGCCAACAGGACGCGGCGACCGAAGCGCTCCGCATGTCGTTCGACTGGGACGCGGTGCTGCTGAAGATCGGGCTGACCGCGGCGCAGCGCGGGGCGATGAAGCGCTCGCTGACGGAGGCCGGGCGGTTCAACGTGGAGGCGATGCTAGCGCGGATCTACAAGACCCGCCTGCCGCTCTCCCAGCAGGTCTACAAGACTGGAGCTCTGGCCCAGGGGTGGGTCGAGTCCCGGCTGGATCGAGGCATCGCGCGGGGCCTGACTGTGGCGGAGCTGGCCAAGGAGGTCCGGGACTTCATCAACCCCCGGACGCCGGGCGGGGCGACCTACGCGGCACGCAGGCTGGCCAGGACCGAGATCAACGCGGCCTACCACGCCGTCACGATCGTGCACGCCGAGGACAAGCCCTGGGTTACCGGTATGCAGTGGCGCTTGAGCGGGAGCCACCCTACCCGGGACATCTGCGACGTCTACGCCAACAACGACCACTCCGACCTGGGTAAAGGGGTGTTCCCGCAGGATGAGGTGCCGCCCAAGCCGCACCCGCAGTGCCTTTGTACCGTATTCCCCACGCTACTGCCGGTTGAGGTCTTCCTGGCTCAGCTGAAGAGTGGCGTGTACGATGATTACATGTCGGCTACCTACGGCCTGTAGCCCCAGATCCGGTATCATAAGTGGGGTAAAGCCGGGGCGACATAGCCCCCCAATCTGGAGGACCACTTAATGAGCATGAGGCTCGCCAAGTCGCGGATGAACCGCGTCCTTGGTATCGCGTCCACCGGCTTCCCGATCTACGCCATCTCGGGGTCCGAGGGCGACAACGACGGGAGCACCGGCGACAACAAAGAGGGCGACAAGGAGGGAACCGGCGACGGCACTGGGGGATCCAGTGGCGACGGCGGGCAGACCACCGAGCAGCCCAAGGTCGTCACGCTGGAGGAGTACGAGACGATCAAGCGCAGGATGGAGGCCGCCGACTCCGAGAAGGGGAAGCTGGCCAAGCAGCTGCGCGACATCGAGGACAAGGACAAGTCCGAGGTCGACAAGCTCAAGCGGGACTTCGAGGAAGCACAGGCGGAGCTGAGGAAGGCGCGCGAGGAGGCCCTCGCAGCCAAGCTCTCGTCCGAGATCCTGAAGTTCCCGGGGTTCGTCTGGCACGACCCGGAAGCGGTACTGCGACTGGTGGACATGGAGATGATCTCCGTGGACGAGTCCGGCGCCGTGAAGGGCGTGAAGGACGCGCTCAACAAGCTCGCCAAGGACAAGCCGTATCTCCTCAAGGGCAAGCAGGACAAGGACGGCAAGGGGTCGAGTGGGGCGGGCACGAATGGTGCCAGCGGCCACAACCCAGCGGGCGGTGGTGACACCACGGACAAGAACAAGCGCCGTGACGAACTCCGCTCCAAGTACAAGGTCAGGTAACAAGCCAACGAGATAGAGAGGCAGGGAACCGCTCGTGGCGGCTTACGACAAGTTCGACTCGAAGCTCAGCGGTCCGCGTGCATTCCTCGCGGCCGACTGGTCGTCCAGCGACCTGAACAAGGTCGTGGGGGTTGGGCTGAACGCATCGGGCCAGCTCGTGAAGGGTGGCGGCAACACCGGCATCCTGGGCGTGCTCGTCCTGTCGCGCGTCATCAAGGCGGGCCGCGAGCCGGTCGACCCGATGAAGCGCGGCGAGATCACCGCGTTCGACAAGGTGGGCAAGCCCTCCACCACGCTGGCCATCGCGGCCCCCGGGACGCGGTACGCGGTCGACAACACCACCGGTGCCGTCGAGGCGCTGGCCGGCTCGACCGCGCCCGCGGCGGGCAAGACCTACATCGGACACACGGTCGAGGCCGGGCGCCTCATCGTCAACGTGGCGGAGAAGTGAGCATGAGCAACAAGACGCTCTCCCGCGACTACGCCAAGTGGTCGCTGGACCAGAACCAGGAGGCGGTCTCCAAGCTGACCGTCTTCCAGGGTCCGACCGCGGGCACCGCGGCGTCCGCCAAGCTGCTCCGGACGCTGGGCTTCCTGCCCGGCATCTCGGGCTCCGAGGTCGGCGGCTACCAGACCCAGGGCGACATCGTCCAGGCGACCGCCGACGGCATCGACCTCAACGCGCTGTGGAGCGAGTTCCAGCAGGTCCTCGACATCTACAACGAGAAGCGCGCGGCGCTCGTGGCGCTGATGACCTTCCCGGTCAACCAGCTGATCGAGACGGTGCCGCAGGGCGGCGAGGCCAGCTTCGAGATGGCGTCCGAGTTCGGTGAGCCCAAGGCTCTCCGCGCGGACATCAACTACTTCCAGCTGGCGTACGACTTCCACGACTACGACCTGGCGACTCGCTACACCTGGAAGTACCTTCGGGACGCGGACGCCCGGCAGGTCGAGGCGCTGCACCAGCAGGCGCTCGGCGCCGACAACCGCCTGATCTTCAAGAAGGTCATGGAGGCGCTGTTCGTCGACGACAACCGCGACGCCGACATCAACACCCAGAACTACACCGTCTTCAGCCTCTACAACGGCAAGGACGGCGCCGTTCCGCCGAAGTACAAGGACATCACGTTCGACAACACCCACAGCCACTACATGACGAGTGGCAACGTGGTCGTCGACTCGGATGACCTGGAGGACCTGTACGAGAACGTGGCCCACCACGGCTACGGCATCGAGCAGGGCACCACCTTCATCCTCCTGTGCAACCGGGACGAGATCAAGGAGATCCGCAAGTGGCGTGCGGGTCAAGAGAACGGCAATGACGGGTCGAACAACCCTACTGCCACTGCAACGTTCGACTTCATCCCGGCCGAGGGCCAGCCGGCCACCATCGTGCCGAACGAGCAGGGTCTGCTCGGCTCGCGTCCGGGGTCGTCCTGGAACGGGCTCCCGGTCATCGGCTCGTACGCGGGCATCCTCATCGTCGAGGAGGCGTACATCCCGAGTGGCTACATGGTTCTGCTCGGCTCGGGCGGCGAGGGCGACCTGCAGAACCCGGTCGGACTCCGCGAGCACGCCAACCCCGCCTACCGCGGCCTGCGCCTGCTGCCGGGCAACCAGCAGCGGTACCCGCTGATCGACTCGTACTACGCGCGCGCCTTCGGCACGGGCATCCGCCAGCGTGGCGGTGCGGCGATCATGATGATCGGCGGCAACGGCACCTCGTCCACCTACGACCCGCCGACGCAGTACGCCAACAACGGGGTGCTGGTGGCATGACCTTCACCTTGACCGGAACGGTTCAGCGCGCCCAGAGGATCTCCAAGCTGGAGAGCGGCAACTCGCAGAGTGACCTGCGAGAGGTCCTGGTAGCCGGAACCATCGACGACAAGCAGTTCGAGGTGGTGCTGCGCGTCTCCCGTGATGCCAGCCCAACCCTGTTCGACCCTCTGGGCAACATCGCTCTCGCCCAGAGCGTCACGGTGGAGGTGACCGTCTGATGGCGCGACAGATCGACACGAACAAGCCGCTGAGCGACGAGGATCGGGCATACCTCCTCGCGCGCGGGCGGCGGCACCTGGTGCTGCAGAATGACCGGCGGTTCGCCAATCAGGATGCTTCGAGCCCCGCTCCCCAGGGCTCGAAGACGTCCGAGCAGGCAGAGTGGGAGGAGCAGGTGAACGAGCTCACCGTCGCAGAGCTGCGCGATGAACTCGCCAACCGCAACCTCGACACCACGGGCAAGCAGGACGCGCTGCGCAAGCGGCTCATCGAGGCTGGTCCCGAGTCCTGATCGGGCGGAGAGGAACGGGGGCTGGCCGGCGCAGGCTGGCCCCCGTTCCCATGTAGACTGGAGTAGGAATGGCACCGGTACTCGCGGGACAGTACGGGC
This sequence comes from Gemmatimonadota bacterium, assembly GCA_016712265.1. Classification (NCBI taxonomy): domain Bacteria; kingdom Pseudomonadati; phylum Gemmatimonadota; species Gemmatimonadota bacterium. The sequence goes on from JADJRJ010000013.1 coordinate 7,575, forward strand.
CCGAGGGCCTGGAGTTCCCGGACGGCCGTCCCGCCCGGAACACGCCCGTTCTGGTCCAGCGGCTCGACGGCGTGCCCGCTGCGCTCTACGCCGACAAGGAGCGCACAACTACTGCCGCCAACCCGGTAACGACCGACAGCTATGGCAACGTCTCCTTCCTGGCAGCGCCTGGCGAATACCGCTTGGTTGTGAACGGCGCCATCCTGCCAATCCTCGTCCCCGTGCACCCGCTCGACCCCGGCTTTGGCGTCGGCGGAGAGGGCGAGGGCGGGTATATTCACACCCAGGCCATACCGGCCAGCCTTGTTCAGATTATCCACAACCTGCCGTGGCACCCGGGCGGCATTCAGATCATCGAGAACAGCGGCGACATTGTGGAGCCCGACTCCATCAACTACCCATCCCCAGGGGTAATCGAGATCGGGTTCCAGATCCAGTTCGCCGGTAAGGTCTACCTCTCCTGAAAGGCTCCCCGCCATGGCTCGCAAGGTTGGAACTGATCTCTCGCTCATGGGCTTTGCTCTCATGCTGGCGAAGATGGACCCTGTCTCGTCCGACCCGACCGGGCTCGGCGCGGGCGATGAGGGCCGGTTCTGGTGGAACATGACCACCGACCGGCCGAAGGTCTGGAACGGTACGACGGCGATCGACCTCCTGGACATCGCCAACCAGGTCGGAAACCTGACGGCGTCCCGGATCTCGGACTTCGACACGCAGGTGCGGACGTCGCGCCTGGACCAGATGGCCACTCCCACCGCTGACGTCGCGCTCGGCGGGCGGAAGATCACCGGGCTCGCAGACGGCGTCGCGGGCTCGGACGCCGCGAGCCTCGGCCAGCTGCTCGCCATCGCCAACAACCAGTCCTTCAAGGCGTCGGTCCGCGCGGCCACGACGGCGAACATTGCCAACATGGCGACCGCTGCGCCGAACACGCTGGACGGCGTGACGCTGGCGAACGGCGACCGGATTCTGGTCAAGGACCAGACGACCGGTTCCGCCAACGGCATCTACACCGTCACCACAGTCGGCACCGGCGCCAACGGCGTCTGGGCTCGGGCTACCGACTTCGACTCGTCGGCCGAAGCCGTGCCCGGCACGATCGTCATGGTGAACCAGGGCACCGCCAACGGCGACAAGATGTTCATGCTGGCTACCAACGGGCCGATTACGCTCGGCACGACGGCGCTCGTGTGGTCCGCCTACGGCACGAGCACCGGCGAGATCGGGGTGGCCGGCGCGGGCCTCACCAAGACCGGCACGACGTACGACGTCGTCTCGGGTTCGACCGGCACAATCACCGTCGCCGCGGACGCGGTCGACGTCACGACCACGCGCGTCCCGATCAAGCGCTCCGGCACGGTCCCGACCGCGACCGGCACCGTAGATGGCATCACGGTCACCGTCTCGGGCTCGCAGGTCACATTCACGCACGGGCAGAACAACCCGGCGCCGCTCGTGGTGATCCGCGCGGGCTCCTCGCCGGTCGCGGGCTACACCGCGGGCGAGATCGTGGAGCACACCGACGCCACGACCGACAGCAACAACGTGAAGATCACGCTGCCCGCCGCGCCGTCCGCCAACAACTGGGTCTTCATGGTGGTGGCGTAGCATGTCCCGGAAGTCTTCAACTGCACTGATCCTCGTCCCGCAGACGGCAGCACCGAGCGCTGGCGCAATCAGCATCGACGCCGACCTGGCCTCGGGCGGCGCGGACTCGACCCTGACGGGTGACGCAACCCTGAATGTGCCGACCAACGGCTCCAACGGGCAGATCATCCAGGGCGCAGTTCTGGCTTCCGGGGCACAGCGCATTTTGACGTTCCATGCGAGCTACGGGCGGTTGACCGGAATCGCCAGCACCCTGACGATTCCGTCCGGGAAGGTCGGGCGGTATGCGATCCGCCGCACCGACATAACGGGCTCGGCTAAGTGGCTCGTGGAGTCGGTTGGTGTTGAGCAGTAATGGCATTCGCAAACGTTGCCGCGCGGCAGACCGGATCGACAACCACCAACGCTGGAACGACAACCATCTCGCTCCCTTCCGGTATTTTGGCGGGCGAAGGCTTGTTGGTGTTCGTGTCGGTAGACGGCATACCAAACCTGGATGATTCCGGTGACCGCTGGGTCAAGCTCTACGGGCAGGGCCGGAACGGTACTGCTGCCAATGGCGTAACGGGTGCCGTGTTTGCGAAGATTGCTGAAGGCGGCGACACCCTAACCATCAGGCACAGGATCAACGATGCTGCGAATAGCCAGATGGCATCCTGGGTCTCGATTCGGATCCAGAATCACGGCGGTATCCCGGTTGCTGTGCATGCGAATGGTTCTAGCACAAATAGCAACCCGCCCGCTTGCACCCCGCCTTGGGGTTCGCAGGACTACCTGATGATTACGGCTCGCATGGGCGACGCAAATGTGTCTGCTTCTGCGGCGCCATCGGGGTACTCAAACCTGCAGACGGTAACGCACGCCGATGCTACAAACGGCGCGAGCATAAACACTGCCGAGCGGTCCGCAACGGTCTCCTCGGAGGACCCGGGCACCTTCACCTCTGCAACTGAGCAATGGGTCGCCTTCACAGTGATGGTTCCTCCTGCAACAATTACCACTCCGCAGCTAGTCGCGGTCTATGAGGCTGAGTCTCTAACTCTGGCCACTAGTTCCATCACCTCGCCCACCTTCACCCCGGACGATGGCGAGGTCATTGTTGTAAAGACGCTGACGGCCGACTCAACCTGTGTTCCGGCAACGCCCACCGCGAGCGGAGTTACTTTCGACCCCCAGGCGCAGGCCGGTACGTCTGGCAGCTTCGGCTGGTCCATGACATCGACCGTGAAGGTTGGCACATCACCTGGGGCAATTGCTGTCACCCAGGCTTTTAGTGGATCGGGATTTGTGCGAAGCTGTGTGATTGAGCGCTGGAAGAATGCGAAGCTGGATGCCACCCCTGCGGTTGCGCAGGCTACCGGATCGGGTGGGCCATCAACCACTATTACCACAGAGGCCAACGACTCGGTCGTCTCCTGGCTGAACACGGACTGGCAGGCCGTTACTCCCGCGGCGTACCTGTACCGCGACGCTGACACGGTTGAGACCAACATCTTCGATATCTCAACCTCTGACATCGTTGGGTACTACGGCTATCAGTATGCGCCAACAGCCGGGTCACAGACGCTCGGATTGTCGGCTCCGGTTGGTCAGGCTTGGTCGCTGTCTGGAGTGGAGATCCAGTATGAGGCGCCATCCGGCGTACAAGACCTAACCAAGTTCTTCCTTTCAGCAGCGTAGGAGGCATCATGGCAGACGCAGCAGACATCCAGAGGGTGCTGGATGCAATCGAGGATGACTACGCTGAGCATGGCTGGACTGAGACGATGATCAGCGACCGGCTGGACGCGGGCGCGATCCCGGAGCGGGTCATCGCGGTCTACTGGGGCAAGCGCGCCAACAAGGCGCTCCTGCTCGTCAACACGAGCGAGTCCGGTAGCTCGCGCGGCAATGACTCCATCTATCCGCGCCTCAAGAAGCTGGCCGACGAGTGGGAGGCACGCGCGGTCACCGCCGAGGCGCCTGTGGTCCCGGTCGAGACCCGCGGCCGACTCAGCAGCTTCCCGATCCGGAGGGTGTAATGGTCTACGTTCCGACGACTCCGGCCGAGGCGCCAACGATCCCGGTCTGGACGCTGACGGAGGAGCTACGGGTCAACCGGCTGAACACCTCTGCATTCATAGCTGCAGACCCCCTCAGCTTGACGCTGCAGGTCCGGGGGTCCTCCCGCACCCCCTCGGGGGCCTACTCGCGCGAGCGGCAGTCTGAGAGGCCGCCGCAGACCTTCAAGCTCATCATGCAGAGCCCTGCCGGGGGGTCGATCGAGCAGCGCACCGAGGACGGCACTGAACGGCAGGTTGACTACATCCTGCTTGGCGAGTGGGATGCCGAGATCGAGGTGAGCGACTACTGGGACGATGAGGCCGGCCAACGCTGGGAGGTCGTGGCGTTGGTGCCGCGCAACGGCTATGAGACCCGGGCGGTAGTCGAGGCGCACGGGAAGGATCTGACCGGTGGTTAGGTTCCGCATCGAGTGGGATGACGGGCGCATCCGCAAGAACATTGTGGAGCTCGACGCCAAGACCAAGAAGGCCATCGAGATCGCATTTGCGTTCCAGGCTGCCCGCTCGACCGGCTACATGAAGACCAATGCGCCCTGGACCGACCGCACGACGGCCGCTCGGGCGGGCCTGCACGCCGTGTCCAGCCACTCGGGCTCGCGGTTCGAGTTGCTGCTAGCGCACGCGGTCTCCTATGGCATCTGGCTGGAGGTCTGTAACTCCGGCCGGTACCAGATCATCCTTCCGAGCCTCCGCGCCGCATCGCGCGAGCTACAAGGGCTCCTCGACCAGTTGTGGAGCAAGATGTGAGCGCGCGAGCGGCTGTGTACTCATTGCTAGCAGCAGACGGCCAGTTGCAGGCCCTGGGCCTTCCGTACGGGAACATCTGGCCGGCCCAGGCGCTCGATACCGCGCCGCGCAATGGTCGGTTCCTCATTCTGCGTTGGGAGGAGACGACCGTGGCACGAGGGCGGGCTAGCCAGTCCGAGGTCCTGACAATTTGGGCCCATTGTCCGCGCGAGATGTCCACGGACTTCGCCCCGCTCGACGCGATTCTGAACAGGGTGACGGAGATCCTGACTTCAGCGACGCACGTAACCGGGGCGGATGGCGTGCTTACATGTGTCGACTACAACGGCAAGAGCCCTGATCTGAATGATGAGGGTTACAAGACCATAACCAAGAATGCGGCTTACACCGTGGTCTCCCGGTAGAATCTAAGGCAAGGAGAGGAGGGTCATGGCACACGGAGTGAAGGCTGTCAAGTACATCGGTATCGCAGATATCCGGCGCATCACCGATGATGACTGGGACAAGATCAAGGTTCGGCTACAAGGGACCGTCCAGTGGGACAAGTCCAATGGCTTCACCGTACTCGGGGAGCGACTACGGGATGGAGCGATTGCGTACTTGCGATCGGACCCGGACTTTGTGGTCGTGAACGAGGACGAGTGACGGAACTGCGCTGCGACAACTCCATATTGTTCGGCGTCGTGGCACATGACCAGCTTGGCATGTACCTGGAAGTCAAGTGCAGGTCGAGTCGTTGCGGCGCGAGAGGTGGTGTCGTTGTACTACATCGGTTCAGGCTCCCCAGTTGTGAACTGATCGGCACCAAGCACTACAAGAGTCCCCCGAACCGAAAGGCTCCCCAGCATGAGTACTCCCCTGGCCACGGCTCTGCCGTATGGCCTGCGTGACCTGAAGCTCACGCCCTACTCGGACGCTTCCGGCTCCACCCTCGGCACGGTCGTGGTCGACCTGCCGAACGCCCGCACCCTGTCCTTCTCCGAGACGGAGGAGTTCGAGGAGCTGCGTGGCGACGACCGGGTGGTGACCACCCGCGGCAAGGGCGCCGTGGTGGAGTGGGAGCTGGAGGCGGGCGGCCTGAACCTGGACGCCTGGAAGGCGATGTCGGGCGGCACGATCATCGACTCGGGCACGACCCCCAACAAGAAGCGCGTGTACCGCAAGGCCGGTCGGCAGAACCGCCCGTGGTTCCTCATCGAGGGCCAGGTCATCTCCGACTCGGGCGGCGACGTCCACGCGATCCTCTACCGGTGCCGTGCGACGGACTCGCTGGAAGGCGAGTTCAATGATGGCGAGTTCTTCCTGACCTCGGGCTCGGGTCAGGCGCTGCCGCTCCTGGAGGACGGCGTGGACGACGACATCCTGTACGACATCATCCAGAACGAGACCGCGGTGCCCATGACCACCACGGCCCTCACGCTTCCCGACCCGGAAGCGAACGACACCCCGTAACAACCCGTCAACGAGCGAAGGACAAAGGCATTGGGAGCGCATCGGACGCCATATGCCCCCTTCAGGGAGACCTGGAGGAGGTGGGACTGCGATCTTGCCCCTGGCGCACCGGACAAGGACGGATACGGCCGAGTTCGGGAATCTGGGAAGCAGGTTCGGGCCCACAGGAAGGCGTGGAAGGACGCAAACGGCGACTTGCCGTCCAGCGTCCTTGTCCTCCACCATTGCGATGTTCGAAAGTGCCGCCGCCTCCAGCATCTATGGATTGGCGACGACGCCGACAACATGCGTGATCGGGACGAGAAGGGCCGAGGCGCAACCCCTCCGCAGGGCCTGCGCGAGACCGCATCTCGTACCAAGCTCGACACGCAAGCTCGACTGGTGATCATCGAAGCAATCGAGAACGGCGCCAAGAAGGAATTGCTGGCCGTTCGGTTCGGCGTTCACCCGAAGACAATCGCAAGCATTTGGCGTTACCGCGCCAATGATGGATGGAGGAAGTAATGCCAGCTCAGACAGAGTACAGCGCCCCGGCCTGGGGCAAGTCGCCATTCTTCGACCTGGAACTGCCGTCGGGCGGCGTGGTCCAGTGCAAGCTCATCGATTTGCAGGTCATCGTCGCGGCCGACATGATCGACGAGTTCGACAAGCTGGCTCCGACCGCCGACGAGAAGGTGGTCAAGCCGGCCAGCGGCAAGCGCCCGGCCGACCGGAAGGCCAAAGAGCCGACCAAGAAGGAACGGGCTAAGGAAGAAGCCAAGGCGCTCCGCGAGTTCTTCGCCAAGGACAACATCGACGCCCTCACCACGATGATGAGCCGGGTGCTCCCGCTCGTTATCGTGCAGCCCGCCGTAGAGACTTCGGTTTACAAGACGGACAGCGGCACATGGGAAACCATTCCCCCGCAGGACCGCAAGGACGGCGTCATCTACGTCGACACCGTGCCGCTCGCGGACCAGATGACCATCCTCCAGGCCACGATGGAAGGGATGGATATGGACGGCCTCCAGCAGTTTCGTGAGCAGCCCCAGCCGTCTGTGGCAGACGTGGAGGTTGTCCCAGTCCGTACGGACCCGCCCATCTGACCTTATGGGCATCCGACATGACGCGGTGGCGTTCTACCTTGACCGGGTAGTTGCCAATATCGGAACCATGATCGAGTCGGAAATTGAAGAGGCGCAAGCCAAAAGCAAGAACAGCAAGGGTGCAGCGGTCAAGGCCCAGCTGGTACTGAATAGGTGGCTACGCGCGGAGGGCGGAGCTAGGTATAGAGACCCAATGGCGCGATAGGAGCCCCCAGTGGCAGACTACGACCTCGGCACCGCCCACGGGCGAATCGTCGTCGACTACCATGACAAGGGCACTGGTCAAGCCGGCAAGGATCTCGACGGGCTGAAGGCTCGGGCCGCAGCACTCCTGAAGCAGTTCCAGGAGACCAGCTCCAAGTACGTCAAGAGCGCGCAGAACATGGCGTCCCAGGGGACATCGCTCCTGGGACGCCTCGGCGCAGCGCACCGCAACCTCGGCCAGAACGCCAGCCAGCTGACCGACGACATCACGCGCCTCTCGCGGACCATCGGAATCTTTGCGGGCGGGTTGGCGGTAGTCGCGCCCCTCCTGACGCGGACCGCGAGCGGCGCAGCCACCCTCAAGGGCGGCATGCACATCGTCAGCTCGTTCGGGCTCGCGCTCGGGGCGGTGCCGAAGGGCGCCGAGGGCTTCCCCAACGTCATCAAGAAGATCATCCAGCTCTCAGCGGCCGTCTCCCTGTTCGCGGGGAGCACATCGCTCATCGCGACCGCCACAAAGCGGTTCGGCGCTCTCGGAGCAGTAGGCGGCCTGATAGGCAAGTTCGGCGGGGCGGTCAACTCCGCGGCCGGTCCGTTGCACGCCGTGGCCGGCATTGCCGGTAAGGCCGCATTCGCCATCCTACAGTTCCGGTTTGTCAAGTCGATCATCAAGCCCGTCCTCATGTTCAATGGGGCCCTGGGCGGGCTCGGGATCGCGCTGCACGTTGTGGCCGGCCTGGTAACCTCGGTCAAGGATCTGTCCGGGGCCGTCGGCTTGCTCCCGGCTGTACTTGGCGCAGCGGTGTTTGGCATTGCGGCCTTGAAGATCGCCACGATGGGTCTGAAGGACGCATTCAAGGCGTGGGATGACCCAGCCAAGTTCGCCGAGGCGCTGAAGAAGCTGCACCCCGAGGCAGCCAAGACCGTACTGGCGATCAAGAGCCTTGAGGGCGCGTTCAAGGATGCGCAGAAGCGGCTCCAAGGACGCCTGTTCACCGGGCTTGCCCAGGAGGTGCAGGCGCTCGGAAAGACTTACATGCCAATCCTGGAGTCGGCATTTGGCCGCGTCCTGGACTCGGTCAACCTGGCTGGCAAGCAGGTCATCACATTCCTGCGATCCACAGAAGGCATTCGGCAGTCCAAGTCCATCGTCGGCGACTTCGCCGGGGTCTGGGGCAATGTCCTCAGCGCGGTCGAGCCGCTCGTTGAGGTGCTGCTCGACGTCGTTGAGGTTGGCGCCAAGGTCCTGAACGACCTGACGCGCGGCGCGGGCAGAGCGGCCCGAAGCTTCGCCAACTTCGTGGATGAGGCTCGCAAGAGCGGCAAGCTTGAGCAGTGGATCCGCAAGGGCGTCGATGCGGTCAAGGATCTCTGGGCCATAGTTGTAAATGTCGGCAGGGCGCTGCGCGGTATCTGGCGCGGACTGAATGGCGGAGAGGCTAAGAGCTTCCTGGCCACGCTGCGCGACATGACCGCGCGGTTCAACGAGTTCATCCAGTCCGCCGAGGGGCAGCGCATCCTCGGTTTGCTCGGGGGCCAGCTCGACAAGCTCGCCGCCAATGCCCAGAAGCTCGGCGACGCCTTTGTCAAGTATGTGCTGCCGGTCCTGGAGAAGTTCCTGCCGATCATGACGGCGCTCTCGGGCGGCGTTATCGACGGCATCATCACCGGCATGAAGATCCTGTCGCCAATCTTTCTGGCGCTTGCGGCCGCCCTGACGCCAATTGCCCCGCTGCTCGGCTACATCCTGTCTGGGATGGTGGCGTTTGCGGTCGTTGTCGGCGGTCTCGCGGTCGCAGCCAAGATTGCCGGCGGAGCGATCCTGATCCTCAAGTCGGGCCTGGACACCGTCAAGGGCGCTATGTCGGTGGCCGGCTTCGCCACGCGGCTCCTGACTGGCAACCTGAAGGCCGCCGAGCTCCAGGCGCTGCGGTTCGCCGGTGCCATCGGCAAGAACGCGGTCAAGGGCATCTACACATTTGTGCGGAGTTCCGCACTCATCAAGGGTCTCGGCATCGTCGCCGCGCTCGCAGCCATCACCGTTGCAGCTGACAACCTGCTGCCCGAGGCGGACCAGTCCAAGCTCGACCGCTCGGCGCTCGGCTCGCTGCCGGACTACCTGAACCAGTCGCGGCAGGACCTGTCGGATTACGCCGACTTCGTGCGCGGCATCCTCACCGACCCGTCGGCCGAACTCGGCAAGCAGCAGGCCGACATCCGGAGCGAGGTCGACCAGACCGGCGCGACCTGGCGCGCGGGTAAGGCGCCGATCCAGGAATGGTTCCGCACCGTCAAGGAGTCGTTCCAGACCGACTTCTTGGATGTGATGACCGGCCTGCCCGGGAAGATTGGCGGCTGGCTCTCTGGAGTGGGCGAGTCCTTCAACACCTCTTTGGTGGTGCCTATCAAGGCTGCCGCCGCGCGGGTGAAGGAATCGTTCATGACGGACTTCGTTGGGTTCTTCACCACAACCCTTCCGCAGTCGATTACTGGTGGTCTAACCACACTTCGCACTACAATTCAGACTAAGTGGAATGAACTAGCCGGTGATGCGCAAGGCGTGCCGGAACGGATCATGCACGCGCTTGGTTCTTTGACAGGCATTTTCTTGACCTGGGTCACCACCAACTGGGGGATTCTCAAGACCAATATCCAAACCAAGTGGAACGAGATTGTTGAGGAGACCAAGACCCTCCCCGGGCGGATCGGCGCCGCGCTGACCACGCTCGGCGAGACCTTGTGGCAGAAGGCGGTCGAGGCCTGGCAGCGCTTCAAGGATGGCGCGAACCAGAAGGTCGGCGAGGCCGAGGGTGAGGCCCGCGCGGTACCCGGCAGGGTTGGCTCTGCGATCTCCGGCCTGGCGCAGGAGCTGTGGAACAAGGCAGTCGAGGCCTGGAACCGATTCAAGGCCGCCGCACAGCAGAAGATCAACGAGGCACTCGCTGACATCCGGGCGTTCCCGGGCAAGGCTGCGGCCGCGATTTCCGCGCTGGCTCAGCAGCTCTGGCAAAAAGCGCAGGAGGCTTGGCAGCGGTTTAAGGCCGCTGCGGCAGGCAAGATGAACGAGGCCATTGCGGACGTCCGAGCGCTCCCTGGACGGCTCGTCGCGGCGCTCGGCAACGTTGGCAGCGCACTGTACCAATCCGGCGTCAACTTCATCGATGGGTTCAAGCGTGGCATCGACGCGGCCAAGGCTCGGGTGCTCGCTTCGGTCCAGGCGTTCATGGCAGGCCTCCGAGCGTACTTCCCCTTCAGCCCTGCTAAGAAAGGGCCATTCAGCGGGCGCGGGTACACAAGCTACTCCGGAAAGGCGCTCGTGGAAGACTTCGCCAACGGCATGCTCAGCAACAAGAACATGATCCAGAGCGCCGCGAGCGCTGCAATGCGGGCTGCAAACCTGTCGGGCTCGTTCAACCTCTCCGGAACGGCAGCGGTCGCAAGGTCCGCAACAGCAGGCCTGGCAGCTGCACCGCCCGCCTTGGCAGGGCCGCTACCGGGCGGCTCGGATGGATCGAGCGCGCCGGTGACTAACAACTACAACGTAACCGTTCCTGCAAGGGACATTGCGGAGATGAAGAACGTGGCCGACTTCTTCGGCAAGGTGCAGCAGAAGGCTCGCGCCGGAAGGGCAGCCTGAGACTGGCGAGGTGCTTAATCGACGCGGTGCGCGGACCCAAATGATGGGTCCTTGGAGTCGTCGACCTGGAAGCACCAGGGCGGATTGGACGCCAACCCCGACTTCGAGAGTGATGCCCGGCGCGGAGAGGGCGCTACCTACTCGGCCGGGCAAGACCCCGACACCGGTGCGCGGCTCGTCAATGGCGGCCAGAAGTGGAACAACGGCGACCAGACCTTGCGGTACGAGACGTTCGTCATGTTCCGGCCGAGCGCCGGGTTTGCGGTACCGCCTGGGATCGGGCAGATCGAGGTCGTCACCTCCTCGCTGCGAGTCTCGCGCGGCAAGTTTGTGTATGACAACCCGAATGACTCCAACTTTGGCGCCAAGGACTCGCGGCATTCCGGAACAACGACTGGAATGCGCCGCTGAGCGCTTCTGCTTGGTTCGACCTTATGGCCGTCTCTGGCAGCGGTGTTGGAACTAACTACCAGCCCGAAGCCGAGTTGGCTGGGTGGGTGCAGGACCGTACCGCGTCAGGCATCTTGTATGAGGGCGGCGGGGAGGTGATGCTGACTAAGGTCCGGGACCACCTCGCTGCGGGTACCGACATTGGCTATGTCATGTTTACCTGGACTGCGACCCAGGTCTACCCAGCCAACCAGATCTGGCTCGTCAGTCTGATCTCCTCGACGGACGTCCTATTCGCTCCCAAGTACCACCCGACGCTGCAGGTCCGGGCGCAGCGCAAGCACGCCCTGAACTATGTTGGCGGCGCCTCGATCCAGATGACGGATGGCACTGCGGTGTTCCTCCGCTATGATGACGCTACGAAGAAGTACAACCTGTACTACCAGAAGGTCAACCAGACCACCCCTACCCTTATCGATTTCCTCAAGGGCAAGGTGGGTGCGACTGACAACTCCGGCGGAGCGGCCCAGTACTTCGGCCACGAGCCCGCATTCCAGGCGTATGGCCTGACCCGCGATGACCAGAACAACATCTATGTAATGGGCCCGCGCGGCAACCCGCAGACCGGCACATACGGCCAAAAGGTTGCGAACGTCTGTGCATACAAGTACACGGGCAACTACACTTGGAGCCGGTTCACGCAGACCACGACCTGCGAGAACACGCTGAGTGACACCGACACGCACCGGGGGTTCATCAACAACCTCGTGCCGGTCTGGCTCCCGGGCGGACCGTTCCCCTCGGGGCGGCTCGCGGCTGTGCACTCGCGCCGGGATGGGCAGTGGGGCCGGTACCAGATGGGCGTGCACTCGATGGTGGCCGGCTGGGCAACCGGCGAGGCAGGCGCGGCCCGGACGCCGTCCCGGGCCTACGCGGGCGACGATGCTGCGGTGACGGGCTGGTGGAGGTCGTACAACCCCTCAGGGTCCAATCTCGACGCATTCCGCGACGGCGACAACGTGCGGATTGCCTCTGCGGTGTCTGCGCTCGGTCCGGATGAGACGGAGCGCTCCGGCGGCCTGACGTGCGCGATCTCCAGCGCCAACGTCGTCGGCAAGCCGACCCTGATCTCAAGCTCGCTAGCCACGAACTCGCCGCACGACCCGGATGCGAAGATGCGGGCGGTCTGGCTGGGCGAGGGCTCGCCGTACTGGGCTGTGGCCCGCTACGGTCACATTCAGATCCTCCGCAAGTCGGATGGTGCGATCGTCCGGCAGATTGACCTGCCATCTAACGGCGTCTCTGGCTTCCCGGCCCGGTCAGTCCTGCAGAAGTCGCAGGCCTGGGATGTGATCTGGGACTCGAACGACAAGGATTGGATCTGGACCTACTACCGAGACGCGGCCAACCCCCGTGTTATCAACAAGGTCCGCTACAACTTCATGACTGGAGCTCTGGACACGGCATTCCAGTTCACAGCCGCCCCGCTCGGCGCCTCAGGCTCGGAGATCGTGGCAATCCGCGTGCCGCGGCAACAGGTCGACGCGCGCTGCGTTCTGGTCGACGTCGCGATGCAGGACGGGGCGGGTACGCCGACCGCGCTCCTGACGCTGCGCGACACCACGATGAACAAGCCGCCCAGCAAGCCGGTGCTGGACGCGGTCAACTCGTTCAACGCGACTTCCACCAAGCAGATTGACTGGACGTTCCAGGACAACAACCCGTCCGACTTCCCCACGTTCCAGAGCATCGAGATCCGGAACATCGCAACCGGGGCGACGTCGCTCAGCGTGACGCATACGGCGCTCACGGTCGTCAACTCGACGCTCCGCAAGTACCGCTACACGATCGCCGCAAACGCGCTGACGAATGACGCGACGTACCAGGTTCGGGTGCTCGCGTTCGACTCGGTGGATGCGCCGTCGGAATGGTCAGACTGGGTCCAGTTCTCGACGACCTCCACGGGCGGATCGGTCGTCATCACCGAGCCGGCCACTGACAACGAGCCCTTGAACAAGGCGTCATTCGATGTCAAGTGGACCTACTCGAACACCAACCCGGCCATTGTGCAGACTGGCTACCGGGTTCGGGTCTACAACAATGAGACGGGCGTCTCCGTCAGCGACTCGACCCTGGTGACGAGTACCGCGACGACATACGCCATCTCTGGCCTGACGTCGGATATCGAGTACCGCGTTGAAGTCACCATCAAGGACTCCAACAACCAGACTTCTGGCGCGGGCATCCGACTTGTCACGCCGGACTTCAACAACCCGTCCTTGCCAGAGATCCGCGTATTTAGCGGGCCTGGCTACATCGAGATCCGGGTGACCAACCCTCCGCCGGACGGCGACAACCCGGTCACCATCAAGAACCAGATTGCCCGCAAGGAATTGGATCAGCCTGATGATGAGTCTTACGTGGTGATTGGTGAATGCCCGCCGAATGGCGTGTACCGGGACTGGACTGTCGCATCGGGTGTCGAGTACACCTACAAGGCTAGGGGGTCGAGCGAATAATGGCATATGGGCCATGGGGCAATGAAGAGTCTGCCTCCTCACGTTTCAGCGGGACCTGGATAACTGACCCGACCAGCCCAGAGGAAACCGTCATCCGGCTCCGCTATGGCGGCCTCGGGCGGCAGAACTCACGCGACCGTGCCAAGACTGCCCTGCAGTTCGTCGGTCGGTCGTACCCAGTCTATGACGTCGGCAATGCCCGCGCGGAGTCCGTCAACGTCGACACGACGCTGTCCGCCGAGGACGGCGACGTCACGGAGATGTTGGATCTCCTGGAATCTCTGATCGGCGATGGACAGATTGTCCTGTACCGGGATGGCCGCGGGCGGAAGATCTACGCGGTGGGTTCTGACTTCCAGGTGGAGGACCTGGAGCAGGGCAGCTACCGGGTGACCTTCCTGCTGAACCGGGTCGACTTCGATGAGGCGCTTCCCGACCCAGAGACCACCCCGCCGGTCATCGTCAACACGCAGCCGCAGAACCTCGCGGTAACCGTCGACAACTACAGCGGTATGGCCCTGGTCAACTGGGACGCTGTCGACAACACGCAGATCTACCACCTGTACCTGGGCGGTATCGAGGTCGGCTCTACTTCCGAGAACGCCACTACATATGGCCCGCTCGACTCGGGCGAGTACACGATGACGGTGTCGGCCGTTGTCGGCGGAGTCGAGTCGCAGCAGTCCGCGCCATTCGTCTTCAACGTGGACCGGCCGACGACCGACCCCGGCGGCGGGACCGGAACCCCTCCCACCACTGTCCCGCAGAACTTCCGGGCCTTCCCGCAAGCTGACAATCGAGTTCCGCTGCAATGGGACCCTGTGGCTGGAGCCACGCAGTACCGGGTCGAGGAGATCCGCTCGCCGAATGGCGTATCGAACGGCATCACCACATCGACCTCCATGACGCGTGGTCCGCTGCCGGATGGCCCATTCGACTACTGGGTCCGGGGCCTGGTGAATGGTGTCTGGTCGGAGCCATCCAACCACCAGCAGTTCACGCTGCCTTACGACGGCGGCCCAATCTCCGGGGGCGGCTCGGGCGGAACCCGGGGCGGCACGCCTACCCCGGGCGCGCGCCATCCCCACTACGGTGCTCGGTATCAGAATGGGTGACGCCGGTTACGCGCACTATGGCGGGCGCGGCTTTACCGACTCCAGGGCCACAAGGACTACGACCCGCAGACCGCGGAGGACTGGTCCAGCACAACCGCCACCGAGCTCAAGGACAACTACTGGACCGTGATTGACGCGGCGGGTAAGTATGCCGTCGCAATGACGGTCGAGCCCGGCGCGGCCAAGACCTCCCCCAACACGAGCTACCCGCGGTGTGAGCACCGCGAGATGCAGCAGACGTCCAGCGGCAACAACGATAAAGCCAACTGGACAATCGACTCCAACGATCACGACTTCTCCGGCTTCTCCCGGATCATGACGCTGCCGCCGGCCAAGCCCGGCGTGTGCATTAACCAGCTCCATGACCAGGACGACGACACGGTCATGATAAAGAGCATGGCTCTGTCGGGCAAGATTGCAATCGTGCTCGATGTGTATGGCACGCGAGTGGCTGTGCTCCAGGCTGACTTCACGCTCGGGCGGGAGATCTACTCCCGCATCCGCATCAACAACGCCGCGCTGTCGGTCTACTACTCGCAGTCGTCCTCCGGCACGACTTCGGCGACCGTCACCACCAGCACGGCGTACACCGGCACCGTCACCAACACCAATCCGCCCTGGTACCACAAGTTTGGCTGCTACGCGCAGTCGAACGACTCGACCGATACGACCGGCACCAAGTGCCTCGTGTACGTCCGGGACTGGAAGCAGTGGCACACTGGTTGGCCGACCCCGGTCACCGGCAACTACGCGGGTCCCGGCGGCTCGGGCGGGACCGGCGCGCCGATCGTCTCCGCCGGGGCCGATGCAACGGTCGCTCCTGGGGCTACGTTCTCCCGTACGGGGCAGGTCGTCGGCTCCGGCATCACGGCCCAGGGCTGGCGAGTTGTGGGCACAGGGGCCAGCACAACCGATCAGAGCACGGCCGCAGGCAAGCTCGGCTGGGGCGTGCCGAGCGCGGAGAGCGACGAGTTCAACTACACAGGCGCGCCGGACCCAAGCAAGTGGTCCGTGTACAACGGGGCCGGGCACGGCGGCAACGGCGTCCGCTCGCCGCAGCGCGTGACGGTGGCCAACGGCGTCATGACGCTGACCGGGCTCGCGGGCTCGGCGAACACGGCCGGTCTGGAGCACAAGCTGGACCGGCAGTACGGCAAATGGGAGTTCCGCGCCAAGAGCTACTACACGTCAGACCCAGCCGCGCCGGGCGACAAGGACGGCGGTTACCACCCGGTCGGCATTCTCTGGTCGGACCACGCAAGCTGGCCCCTGGACGGTGAGTACGACTTCCTGGAGAATGGGGAGCCGGGACAGCAGGCGGCCGGTGCGTTCCTGCACTACCCGTCGCTGGACGGCTCCGATCACCAAATCGACGTGCCGGATTACCCGGTAGACCTCCGGCAGTGGCACAACTTCGCCATTGAGTGGACCTCCACATTCATCAAGCTCTATGTGGATGGAATCCTCTGGTACACGGCCTCGGGCGGAGCGGCTTCCGACCGGAAGAACATCCAGGCGATGTCAGCCGGCCACCTTACGCTCCAGCTCGATGCGTTCCAGGCAACCGGCCTGATCGGCTCGGCCATGGACATCGAGTGGGTGCGGACCTACCCGCTCACGCCGGTGACGACCAACCCGCAGATCTCCTCGACGTCTCAGGTGAACTACATTGTGCCGACGACGCCCGGAAATTACACGCTGGAGTTCTTCGCAACCAACGCGAGCGGAACTTCAACGGACCAGGTTGTGGTTACTTCTGGTACGCCGACTGAGGGCGGGGAGACCGGCGGCACAGTGCCAGTCGGCTCGACAACCACATTCACCGAGGACTTCGAGCTGGGGAACTTCTCCCGCTGGACATCCGTGCAGAACAAGTCCTATGAGGGCAGCGCCGCCAGCTACAACCTAGGCACCACATACTCGCAGAAGATTGTCAACCAGTCCACAGACCACCCGCACGCGCTGCGCACCGAGGTCCGGGACGGGGACACCGCGGTCGGCTCGCACGAGCGCGCGGAGCTGTCCAGCTTCGGGAAGTCCTGGAATGACCAGAAGGACCAAGAGCGCTGGTACGAGTTCGACATCCGGTTCGGCGACCCGACATGGGCGCCTGGGATGGCGAGCGAGAATGACTGGTTTATCTTCTACCAGTGGCACCAGCCGGTCGACGACGGTTCACCGGCCCTGGCCATGTCCGTTCACAATGATGGCAAGGTGTACATCGAGCGTGAGCCTGACAGCGACTTCGAGTTCATCGGACCGCTCTGGACCGTCCGCCCCGGGGTCTGGGAGAAGGTGGTCGTCCACATCAAGTGGTCCCCCAACTCCTCAGTCGGTTTCGTACACGTCTACCTGAACGGTACGGAGATCCTGCCCAAGAAGATGTGTAAGACGCAGTACTCCGCAGACTTCAACGACTACTATGTAAAGATTGGAACCTACCGACGGAGTAGCATTAGCGGGACCACAGTCGTCATGCACGACAAGCTGCGAATTTCGGGGCCGTGAGATGCAATCTCTGAGCCGGTTCACTGAGTACGCGCCAAGCGTCGTGCTGCGGGCGCTGCGCGGGTCCAAGTCTCTGCGTGAGTGGCGGTTTCGCTATGAGCTACTCACCCGTGACAACATCCGCATCCGAGACCTCGACAACGTAGTCGGGGGCTCGGTCGCCCACGAGTTCCTCGCCGAGACCAAGCGCACAGCCAAGTTTGTCATTCAGGATGACGGCACTATCAACTTCCTGAACCAGCGCGTCCGCCCCTGGGCGGGCGTCAAGATGCCGGACGGCGGTTACATGGAGTGGCCGCTTTGGCGTGTTCGCGCGCGACGACGCCTACCCGCCAGGTAGACATCTCGGGCGTTGTTACACGCGATGTCGAGGCGTACGACCAGACGATTGTTCTACAGGACGACACCCTGGCGGACAGATACTTTGTCAACAACAACTACCCGTACACGGACGCCATCAACGAGATCCTGGCCGAGACGCCGGGCATCCCACAGAGCTCCATATCCCCATCAACGGCGACAACGCCCGCCGCTTTGGAGTGGGAGCCGGGCACTTCCAAGTATCAGGTCATCTCAGACATGCTGTCGGCGATTAACTACGGATCGCTTTGGTTCGACGGGGAGGGCGTGGCTCGCGCCACGCCCTACGTCTCGCCCCGACTCCGCGCGGCTGAGTTCGAGTACCGCACCGACGACGTCAGCGTGATCCTGCCTGACGCTGCGCAGTCGCTCGACCTGTACTCGCTACCCAACCGCTGGGTGCTGATCGTCTCGAACTCGGACCAGCCAGCGCTCCGGGCGGAGATCCGCAACACCGACCCGGCATCCCCGACGTCGATCCCGAACCGCGGGCGGATCATCACCAGGGTCATCACCGACTCAAACGCGCCGAGTCAGGCCATGCTGAATGCGATCGCCGAGCGGTACCGCGATGAGAGCGGGCAGGTGTACGAGACCATCGACTTCAAGACCGGCCTTATGCCGTTCCATGAGAATGGCGACATGTATGACTTCGAGTATGCCGGGTTTGTCGGCTTTGGTAGGTTCATGGAAACCAAGTGGAGTTTCGATCTGCAGCAGGGCGCAGAGATGAGTCACGAGGCACGTCGGGCCATCTCCATCCTTGGCGGCTTCGGCACCGGTCCCTTCGGAACCATGCCATTCGGAGGTTGACGTGACATTCGATCCGGCCAAGTTTTTTGAGGCCGTACGCGAGTATGGCAGAAGCGCCGACAACGTAGAGTCCAAGGGCTTCGCACGGTGCGCAACTGTGGACCCCAACTACACCGGCCTTGGGCCGGCACGGGTCACGTTCGATGGCGAGACTGCCCTGTCACAGAAGTCATACCAGTTCCTGGACAACCCGCCCCGTGCCAACACTCGTGTTGCCATGTTTCCCATCGGCAACACCTACCTGATAATGGGGATGATCAACGGTGGGGTCTGACTTATGGGTGCGAGACCCGATGGGCGGACGTTGAACGTGTCAGGCGTCCTGTTCGCTCTCCTGGCGGGGCCGTGCATCGCCTGGGCGCGCTCCTTGAGCCAGAAGCTCCGGTTTTCCGCGCTGATGGGGTATCAAGTGCTCACCGTTCAGCTCATGTTCCGCGGCTTAGGCGCTCCCATCACCGCAGTACCGGCTGGAGCTATTCGCCGCCATAGGACTAGTCGCGTTCTTGCGGGATGGTTGCTTGTTCGTGGTCGAGGTGAGACGCGGACGGCATGAGCGCGGGGATTAGCGCCATATTCACCGGTGCGGCCGCGATCCTTACGGCGATGTCCAGCGCTCGCGCGCGGCAGCGCCAGGGCGTCTCGGCGAGATATCCGAGAGGCGAGAGATTACATAAAAGCGGCGGATCGCTGGATCTATATCGCGGGCGCGGCTATTCCAGACGAGGGTTGGATCTTCCTGATGGTAAGCCAAAAGAGCTGACAGAAGATGACGACGATGACACATTCAAAAGAGCCCCGCAAACACCGTAAGGAGATACGACTTCCGGATGGACTCCGGCTGGGGTAGCGGTAGTTGGGTTGGCCACCCTCGCCATGGGGCTGTTTCTGGGGCAGCGAGCAAGCTCTGCAGAGAAGGCGCAAACCGTCGCGACTCAGCAAACTTCCGCCACGGCCAACCAGGCGCTCGACCTCGCATCCGCCATCCGCGCCGGGTGCGATGACGGATCGATTCCTCTCAAGTACCAGGACGCATGCGCCAAGGCAATATCTGTTCAGGCCAAGCCGGTTCCATCGATCCGGGGCGCTCCGGGCGTGGCCGGTTCTCCTGGCCCTCCTGGCAAGCCCGGACTGCAAGGCGCCGACGGGCCGCCGGGGCCGCCGGGAGTGGCCGGGGCCCCCGGGGCAGCCGGCGTCCCCGGCCCGGTTGGCGCCGACGGTGCACCGGGTCCGGCCGGGCCGCAGGGGACTCCGGGGGGCACCGGCCCCCAAGGGCCCAAGGGTGACAATGGCCCCGCTTGCCCCGAGGGCACCAGCCCAGAGAACATTACGGTGCTAACTCCGGACGGCACTGATAGCATCGTGGCGTGTTCTTAACCGGTATAATGAAGAGGGCGTTAGCCCCAGAAACACCAGGAGGAAATGTGACCGAGCCCACCCAGTCCGACGCCCAGGCGCAGCCGAAGACCGATGAGGCGCTGGACGCCCTGGACCAGGCCATCGAGAAGGTCGTGGCGTTCCAGGAGGACAACGACGAGAACGACGCCGCCGCCATCTGGGACCGGGTGCACGAGCTGGAGCGGCGTCTCCAGGGTGCCCCGAGCCACGCGCCGAAGGACGCCCTGACCGGCGCTCCGATCAACCCCGACGGCGGGGCGAACCTCGGACCGGCCGACCCGCTCGCGGGACGCGCGGCCGACCCTGTGGTCACCCCGGAGGAGTCCGGCCAGGCCCCGTCGCAGCCCGAGGGCTCGTCGAACCTGTCGGACGAGACCCGCTGATCACCCGCTGAGAGGAGGGTCGCGCGTAAGGCGGCCCCCTTCTCCCGCGTAAGGGATGAAATGGCGATCCTAGAGCAGATCCCGCGCCCTCGATCGGGCAGCCGGGCGGCAGCGCGCATTCCTCAGCATGCTGGCGCGGGCGAACACCATTCCCGAGATTGCTCTGGACGCCCTGGCGCAGAAGCTGATCGCTGGAACCGGCATCACGGTCAACTACAACAGCGCCGCAAAGGCCCTCACCCTCACGGCGACCGGCGCGACCGGGAGTTGATGAGGCTGCGGATGGACCACATAGCGGCGCACCTCATAATCGACTCGGGCGGCACGCTGACCTATGACGACCCGGCTGGTGATATCCACATCGCCGTCACGGGCGGAGGAGGCGGCGGCACGTCTGGCCCGCCCAGGGTCGTCGCGCTTACCGATGGCGCCACAATCACGCCGAATGCCGACACGACCGATATCGCAACGGTCACCCTCGGCGGCAACCGGACAATGGCCAACCCGACTGGCACTCTCGTGGCCGGCCAGAAGCTGATTTACCGCCTCAAGCAAGACGCCACGGGCTCGCGCCTCATCAGTACCTGGGGCAGCATATATCGGTTCTCGGGCGGGACGGCGCCGACCCTGACGACGACCGCCAACAAGACAGACTACTTGGGGTTTGTGTACAACGCGGTTGACTCCAAGCTCGACTGCATCGCCGTGAGCAAGAACTTCTGATGGCCACCTTCGGCAAGACCGATGCGGGCATTTCGTCCTCGACGTCATCGGCGAACAAGACGATGGTGTCCCCGGCGACGCCAGCCAGCAGCGGCACAATCACCGGCGCTACGGCGCGCATGTCGATTGACTCGGGCTCGGCCACGGTCAAGTTCTGCATCTATGCGGACAGCGCTGGGGACCCCGGGGCGAAGCTCGCGGAGTCCGACCCGCTCGTCATCAGCAACACAACCGAGCAGGCGCTGAACTTCACATTCTCCGGCGCCAACCTTATCAACGTCGTCTCCGGTACTCCGTACCACATCGGCCCGTCCTGGGCGGACCCCGGCACGCCTATCATCACCGTGTACCGCGACTCTACCGCGGGGCAGCGCAAGGAGAACAGCTCTTACGCGGCCGATCCATTCGGGACGCCGACCGCGCTGGCCGGGCCGATCGCGGCGTACGTGACCTACTCGGTGCCGGTTACCGCCGAGGCGGACCCCATGTTCTTCGACTTCTTCACCGGCTTCGAGCCGATTGTGGAGGAGGGTCCCGCGCCGGCCACTATGGTGGACGCCACCAACCAGAGCTTCACCGACTCGCGCGGACTGGCCGGCCAGTACCATGTCTGGGGCGCTGGACTCCCAGGCAACAATGCAGGTCTCGTGGTGCACTTCCATGGGGATGGCGCCTATGAACACCTCAACCCGACCGACAACTACTGCTTCGCTGGCAACCGCGGCATCCGCGCGGTCGCCAAGGCAAAGGGCTACGTTGTGGTATCGGCCAAGGCGCCTGACACAACGGGCACAGTGACCTGGTGGGAGGGCGGCGTCAACAACGCCGACTACTTCGCCGGGACGGCGACCTACGCGTGCAACAGTACAACGGCGACTTTAGCAAGATGCGGACGTCCCAGGCTACTCGGGTGGGGCGCAGTTCATTACGCAGCATTTGCGCCCAAGTACTCGTCTCGATTCAGCGGCGGCAGGGGCGCGATCCTCGGCAACAGCAGGACGCCAAGGGTGACGGAACGCGCCCGAGCGCGCCATTCAAGGCCGCATTCCCAATGCACTGGGTGACCGGCGGCCAGGATGACGGCACCTACGCCGATGATGGCTTCAACGCGTTAGCGGATGCCAACGCGGGCAAGGCGTACTATGCCGGCCAAGGCTTCACCACGACCCAGAAGACCCCACCCAGCGGCGGTCACGGGCGACGGCGCGTTCGGGCCGATGCTCGATGACGTGTTGCCGGCCCTGTCTGGCTACACGCCGCCCTCGCGTACGCCCGGCACGGTCCGGCCGACCCTGGTCACCTCGTACAAGGTAACTGGCACAGGCACCGGGACGACGACCACGCCAAGCTTCACGCCGTCGCCGGGCGAGGTCATCGTGGTTAAGGCGTGGAACTCCGACCTGGATTCGCCCAACATCGGCGGCGTGACAGGCGGGGGCCTGACCTTCGCCACCAAGACCCACATCCAGGCAACTGGGAAGGCCGAGTGCTGGCAGTTCGTCGGCGAGGTCGGGCCAGTCAGCCCCGGCTCGATGAACGTGTCTGTGTCGTGGTTTGGGACGACCGGGCAGCACGGCATCATCGTGGAGCGCTGGTCGTCCGGCCTGGTCAAGGGCGTTCCGGCGCAGTCCTCGCCGGTCATGGGCAGCGGAGCGCCGAGCGGATCGATCACCCCAGAGAACGCCAACAGCGTTATTACTTGGCTCGACACAGACTGGGACGTCGTCACCGGCACCGCGGCCTACCGCTCCAGCGCAGTGGAGACGCAGCAGAGCTCCACATCCAACATGCGCGCCTACGCGGCGTACCAGAACTCAACCGGAACCGGCGCACAGACAGTCGGCCTAACGGCACCCACTGGACAAGAGTGGGCCATGGGCGCGATCGAGCTGCTCCCCGCGCCATAAGGAGGAATTGTGGACAGGTCTTACAATGGCTGGACCGCCAGCCGCAACCCGGCCGACTTCGGCGGCCTGACAAAGCTCGTCGTGGCCGGCGAGGAGTTCGCTCCTGGCGTCCGCTCGGGCGACGTAGCTACGGTGTTCCAGTACTTCTGGACCCAGTTCAACAAGCGGGTCGAGCCGCTCGTCAAGGAGGACTGGCACCAGGCGGATGACTGGGGCTTCAACTACCGGCCGAACGTCAACAACCCGACGCAGCTCTCCTGTCACGCGAGCGCGACCGCGACTGATGGGAATGCCACGCGCCATCCCAACGGGAAGCGCGGTACATTCACCGCGCCGCAGGTCCGGGAAATCCGGCAAATCTGCGCTGAGCTGAAGAATGTGGTTCGCTGGGGCGGTGACTTCCCAACCGCCGACGAGATGCACGTGGAGATCTGCGACAATGAGGCCGCGGTCCGCGCGGCTGCCAACTGGGTCCGGGGTGTCGCTTCAAAGGGCGCACCGGCCCTCACGTCCTCGCCGTTCCCGGGTACGGGATTAGGGCAGGAGAAGCGTCAAAGGCGCAGCGGGTCCTCAGCGGCAGTACCCAAGCGCGACGCCGCTTGGTGGAAGACAGCGACGCGGCGCCGCCACCAAAACGCGCGTCGAATACTTCCAGAAGGCCGCCGGGCTGACGGTCGATGGAATCGTTGGACCCGCTACCAGAAAGGGACTCGGACTGTGACTGTCATCAACCCCGAACCGGCCAACACCCGGAAGATCGAGCCGAAGGTCACCGCAGCTACTGTCGGTAGCTATGTGGCCGGCTTCCTCGCGCTACTCATCACGAACCTCGCGACCGGCTCCGACAACGAGCTGATCAGCGCGACCATTCCCGACTGGTTGGAGGCGATTCTCTACCCGCTCATCCCGGCCGTAATCGGTTTCCTCACGTCCTACAACGCCAAGCACCAATGGCGCGTCCGCCCGAATGTGCGGGGCGGAGCTACGGGCTCGACGGAACAGGCTAAGCCGGTACGCTTAGTTATCAGGAGGTCGACGCGACGACTCTGCGTAACGGGATTCCGGCCCTGACCGCATGAGGTCGACCACCAACCGAACGGCCCCGCCAGTGTGTGCTCGCCACACCAAGGTCCCACCTCCGAGGACGGGCGGGGCCGTTCCATTCGCATGGAACGGCGTGCGCGCGTATAGGATGGCGCGCGCCGGGTGACTAATCTTCCCTCCGCGATACGCTATAGTAGGCGCTATGAGCTTTCGAGACTACGACCCGTAGCAACACTCCATGCGGGGTGTTCGCGATGGGAAAAAGACTAACGTCGATAGTGGTTTTGACTTTCTTGTTTGAGCGCTACACGTTTCGCGTTGAGAAGAACAGGCGGCAACACATGGCGTGTGTTCGGCCCGCGCGGGCAGTCGCTCCATCGGATGGTGTATGGCGCCCGCCGCGGAGTTCTTCTCGACCACATAAACCACGACGGCCTTGATAACCGACGAGTCAACCTTCGGCCGGCCACAAGCTCCCAGAACCAGGGAAACTCCAGGATCAACAAGAGCGGCCGGACGTCGCGGTATCGAGGTGTCTCATTCCACAAGGCCAGCAAGAAGTGGCGAGTTCGCATAGGCAGCGGCAGACAGGGAACCCAAGCCATCATCGGATACTACGCGGACGAGGCCGAGGCCGCACGAGCGTACGATGCGGCCGCTATCGAACACTGGGGCGAGTTCGCCGCGCGAACTTCCGCGAGGGGGCGACGCGCGCGCCGGCCTCCGCGCCCGCCTACGATTGCGCGCGTGTTCGCGCTCGCGCGCGTCGCGTCTACCCCTCCCCCTCCCCTAAAGCCCCCTCCCCCTCCCCGTCTCTACGCGGGCGCGCGGTTCCTCTTCCGCGCGTAGGCGCGCCGCGTCTCGGGCGGCGAGATCCGGAGAGGTACCGCGCGCGTACGCGCGTCTTCCTCTATCTCGCGAAACGGCGCGACGCGCCCGACCGCGGGGTACGCCACTCAACCAATCTACCAGGCGACTCGCCGATCCGGTGTAACTCGGGCTAGACGCGGATGGCGTCTACGGTCTAGACTGTGTCTTGTTCGGCTCGACGGGCCGGACGGAGGGCCGGAGGGCCGAGAGGGAAAGGCGAGGCCGGGGCTAGACGCCCGGCGCGTCTTACGGTAAGGTTCGGACCGAGGTTAAGGGAACGGCCCCGCGAAAACCGGCCCGATCCCCGGACGTACGGGAAGGCGTAAGGCGCGCCCGGCGCTCGGAGGAACCGAAAAGGTTCGGACTAGACGCCGAAAGCGTCTTCCGCTAAACTAGGCCCGGTAAGGAACGGAACGGCCCCGGGACGGGAGCGGACGAGAGGAGGCGAGAGGCGCAGGAGGACCCGCGAAGCTAGGCGAACGGAGGACGGAGCGCGCGGCGCCTAGCCGAAGGCTCCGGACCGGCAGTACGAAAACTCAAAAGTCGATCCCCGCGAAGATAGGGGACGGGTTAGCGTCTCGAAGCCGAGACCCGTCCGACCTACCGGAACCGAGCGAGGCGCGTAAACAGAGCGCGCCCGGCTCGAATACGAGAACAGTAGAGGAACGGAACGGGGAGGAGTCTCGACTGACGACGGGTGATAACCGTCGGACGCTCGACCTAGCCGGTAGGCCGGTCCCTCGGGACCGGGACGGGTTCGACTCCCGCGAGAGCGCTAGACGCCTAGAGCGTCTTACGCTAGACTAAGCCTACCGCCGAGACGGCGGCGACGATCGGAGGACGAGATGAACACGGTAGTCTCGAACAACCAGCGGAAGTACCGGGCCTCACGGCCGGACGGGATCTCCATGCCCTCCAAGGGCAACCGGAACTCGATGGCGACCGCTCCCGGCGCTCCGCGCGACACCAAGCCTTCTTTCCCGCAGCTCCACCCGCAGACGGGGGACATCCTTCCCTACAAGGTCGCCCCGTTCGAGGATGTGAACGGGGTGTGGTTCGACGTCCCGGCGCGCCGTACCGGCATCGTCCCAGGCGCGCAGAAGGCGACCCGTACGGCCGCCCCGAAGACGGGCGCGCGTAAGGCGCGTACTCGGCGCCAGGACCCCGGCGCGGGCACCCGCCCGTCGCTCTCGACGATGCGCCGGAAGGGCAAGGACGTCAGTACTCGGGACGTGCCTCCTGGCGGGAGGAGATCCGCGAGGGCAGCCGCACAAAGGTGACCAACTACGACAGGATGCGTCCCGGACGGCGCGAGAAGGACGATAAGCTAGACTGGCGAGAAGTGCGACGGCGTGGTGAGCGACTACCCAGACGACCAGGTGGTGGCCTACAGCGACGACGAGCAGAAGCGCACATCAGGTGCGCCAGGCCGAGGAACGGAGGACGAGTGAAGACCTACCAGGGCGAAGTGGTGGACAGGTGTCTCGCGGACCACCAGTACGTTCAAACCGGCACACTCCATCGCCGAGGTGGAGCAGGCTATCTTCCAGAGCGGCGGGGAGCTTCCGCAGGTGTGGGAGGACTGATGCCGAAGTGCCAGGTCTGCCTGGAGGGCGACGACGCCCGGAAGGGCGGTGTGAACCAGTACCAGGCGCCCGAGGACCGACCGGCAGCGGCAGGTGGTTCCATGGCGTGTGCGTTCAAGGTCGGCTACAACGAGTGGGATGAGGACGAGTGATGAAGTGCTGGTGCGGTAGCAAGGCGACTCACTACGTGTCGATCATCATCGGGCGAAAGGGGCAGGACACGGACCACATCGACAACTACCTCTGCGACGACCACACAGAGCGCGTAGAAGCGGCCGCGGATCGAGACAAGGACGTCATGGAGTTCGAGGCAAAGGAGCTGTGATGCCCAGATTCGCAGCAAGGCCGGTCGGGACGTTCGGCGGAGATGGCCGGACCGACCCGGACCGGGTGGGCAACGTCGTCAGCATCCAGGGCAAGGACTGGGTGGTGGCGCAGGTACTCACGGAGAGCTACCTGCTGCAGGCCCAGACGGAGCGGGGGCGGAGTACGCTCCTGGTCACTCCGAAGGAGATGGAGGAGCACGCCAGGTAGACGCCGGGTGGCGCCGTAGAAATGGCGACGACACGCCAACCAGGAGGGCAGAGATGATGAGTGCAGCAGCGCGGGATGACCACCCGACCGCAGCCATGGTCATGATGTGCTACAAGCACGCGGGCAAGATCCGGTCTGACGCGCCGGTCGAGCAGACACCCGTGCCGAGTGACCCGGAGTTCCAGAACAGCCGGGGCCGTCGCGAGGGTGACCGGCGCGAACTCTTCCGCCAGGTCAAGGCGCTCGGCGACAAGGTCGATGAGGGACCCTACGCCATCCGGAACGGCCCCAAGGCCGCCAATGACATCAGTTTCTACCAGGTGGACAAGCCCACCACGGGTAAGTGGGCCGGGCGGACGTTCGTCAGCCGTCGGCTGTCGGACAACGAGCAGCGGCTGACGCTGGAGGAGCAGGTGCGGGTCCTCGCAGCCATCGCTGCCGACCCGCAAGGCGCCTCGCTGCTCTACGGCCAGACCATCGGCGAGTTAGCGGAGTTGGCAGGCCGCGACCAACGAGGTCAGCCGCCAGCGCGGCATCGGCCCGGTCTGCGCCCGCAAGCGCGGCTACATGGACGTGGCGTAAGGACTAGACGCCGATGGCGTCGTAAGCTAGACTGAGCGTTGTAAACAGCCCGCCCGGAACGGGCGCGAGACTCGGAGGCCCCAGATGAGCGACAAGATCCTCGACCGTATCCAGAAGATCCTCGACCGCGCCAACCACCCCGGCACGCCGCAAGGCGAGCGGGACTCGGCGCTGGCCATGGCCGACAACCTCATGAAGGTGCACCAGATCGAAGAGGCCGCGCTGCGGGCTCGGAACGTCGCCCGGGGGATCGGCGAGGCGAAGCGCCACGAGGTCACCGATGAGGAGATCGAGTGGGTGGACTCGTTCGACGAGTTCCTGCCGACCCACCGCAACGTCGCCGCGCTGCTGGCCAACCTGGCCGGCGTGGAGATCGTCTTCAAGTCCAGCTACTTCAAGAGCACCATCCACGTCGTCGGGTACCCGGACGCCATCGGCTACTTCAAGATGCTGTGGACCGGGACCTACCTCGTGTTCAGCGCACAGCTGTTCCCCAAGTGGAACCGGAACGCATCGGCGGGCGAGAACATCCGGGCGTTCGTGGAGGCCGGTTACAAGTGGGACTACGTGTGGCACCAGGCCCGCAAGGAGAACCAGCCGTTCACCCGTACCTCCAAGGGCGAGACGGTCGAGGTGGCCTGCCCGCCCGCGGACAACGGCTGGATGAAGCGCCAGCTTGCCAAGGCGTACGCCGCCACCGGCGAGGAGAAGCCCAAGCTGACGCACGGGGTGAAGAACTACCGGAACAGCTACGCCGAGGGGTTCTACACCTCCCTGCGGGACCGGGTCATGGAGATGATGGTCCAGCGCCGTCGCCTGGAGGCGCAGGCCGAGGGTGGCGCCCAGATGGTCCTGGCTCGGGACGTGGACGCAGTGCAGAAGCGCTTCAATGAGCTGTTCCCGCCGAGCACCCTCAGCTACGGCAAGGCGGAGCGGCAGGGCGGGAACCACGCGGGCGCTGCGGCTCGCGGCCGGACCGCTGCGGCGACGGCCGACCTGACCGGGGGCCGGGGTGGCGTGACAGGTGGAGCTCGGCGGTCCATCGGATGAGCAAGATCCAACTCCCCGTCCCGCCCGGCATTCTCGTGTCGGGTGGGGCGGCGCAACCAGTCTTTTTCGCCGGTGGCGGCATTCGCGATCGCATCCCTACTCAACATGATACCCTGGTAGATGCGGGGTAGACGCGGACAGCGTCGACCGCTAGACTCATCCCGTAAGCTCACCGCTCGGAAGGAGCGCGACATGTTCGAGATCGGCGACAAAGTACAGGTTGAAGCCCCTGGTTGGCAGGGGTACACCGGAGAGGTGATCGGCGAGGAGATCAACGGGGACGTCCAGGTTCGGCTCGATCACTCGGGTGGCTACAAGGAGTTCAGCGCGGCCGACCTGAAGAAGGCCTGAGACCAGCCGCTGACCGCTGGGGAGCTGGTTGGCGGCAATTAGGAGGGGCGGGCGCGACGTTGGGGAGCCGACCGCCCGCCCTTCCGCAACCGGAGAGGAACCGTGGCAAAGAACAGCGGCAGCATCATCGTTCGGCAGGTGCTCGTGAAGGATGGCAAGACGCGGCGCAGCGGACCGTCAACATGAGCAGCTTCGCCGGGTGACACCGCTGCCGCGGTCGATCTGATGACCAAGAGCCTGAACCACCAGTACGGCGAGCGCGGCTGGAAGTGGAACAAGACAACCATCTAGCTAGACCTGGGGCGGGCCGCGTGCCCGTGGCGTCAGGAAGGCTCTCATCCCCTCCGAGAGACCGAGCAGGTTCGAGTCCTGCCCGCCCCACTCAACCAGCGACAACCACACCTACGCCCAAGGAGGGCCCAGTCATGACCACACCCAAGCGCGGCGTCAAGGTCGTCATCCTCACCGAGACCGTGGACGAGGATGGCCGGCCAAGCAAGGCGCCCACCCGCGTCATCCGGAAGCACCGCCCGCGGAACAGCGGGGCGCGACGCTCAGGGAGTTCTCGAACGCGGACGGGCGGGGCGTAGAGCGCGCCAACGCCTACGTCGAGGAGAAGGGACACAGCTTGGTATGAACTTCGGAGGATGCACCACATGCGGCGACGCCAAGGGCGGCGCCCAGACGCGACAGGATGGGAGACGGCCGCAAACCAGGGGTGGAGGTGCCAGGACTTGCATGGGTGTCCGTGCAAGGCGACGGTGATGCGACAGTTCGTGCCACGCAGACGCGTAAGGAAGGATGAGCAGCATAAGGGTGTGCCCGCGAGTGCCGGGAGGACGCGGTGGCTCTGCCGCCGACGAACGGCACGACCCCGCAGCAGAAGGGCGACCGGTACAGCCACGCCAAGGACCGGACGCCGCTGTGCCCGGTCATGGGAAGGGGAGGGTACGAATCGGCGCGCGGACACAAGCGCCGCTGAAGTCGGAGACGCCCCGGGGTAGACGCCCGGGGCGTCGTCCGCAAACTGGCGTGTAACAAGGCGCCAGGAGGGCAGGATGCAGAAAGCGGACGGTAATCAAGCGGGTCGTGGACGCGGACACAGCGACCAAGGTCGATGGGCGCGGTGCGTGCCCGGACGGCCCGACGTACCAGATCCAGCGCGGGAAGCTGGATGGCGAGGTGTCGATGCTCTTCAGCAGGCGGACCTACGCCTACCTGGAGACGCGGCTCCGTGAACTCAAGAGGCAGGAAACAGATGCGTGGCGCAGGGCGTGAGGGCGAAGCCTCGTCGAGATGCTGTGGGAACAGCTGGACGCGCAGTACAACCGGCTGAAGGAGCTGCACGAGGATGGCGGCGTGACCGCCAAGAACGTCGGGACGGTGAGCGCCGAGCACGCCATTGCGTACCTCCAGCAGCAGGGCAAAGTCCAGGGCCTGTGCTTCGCAGTCGGCACGATCATGTACCCGTACGACGCGCCCAAGGACCGGATCGAAAGGTTGCAGGCGGGCGCCGCAGCGCAGGAGAGACGCCTACAGCGAGGACGAGAGGACGACGACGATGGTGACGATGAACTCCGCGCAGCACTAGCAGCAGAAGATGCGGGCGATGAAGGCGCGGGCCAGCACATCCGATGCCAAAGGTCTCGCGCGGCAGCAAGCCTTCAAGCGGTCCGTCACGATCAAGTGAGTGGCGAGATCGACCCAGACGCGCCGGTGGTGGAAGGCGAAGCTCAATGAAGTACCTCGCAGTGTGCCCGTGACAGACGGGCTTGGAGATCCACAGCCCGTCCTGTCGGAGGCAGGCGAGGCGAGATCATCAGCGCGCCCAACCCGTTCAGCGCAGGCGTGGAGTAACGGCGTCGACAAAGCCGCCGAGCAACGCGCGAGCACATGGCGGCGGTCCGGACCTACGCTTGTTCCCCTGCGCGGCGCAGAGGCAGAGCACGCCGGTGCCAGACCTCCCAGCGCAGCAAGCTCCCATTCGAGCGCGAGGCCGGTGACGGCGAGATCCTGACCGCCCTGATGGGCAAGCGGATCAAGTGGGTCAGCACGACCTCGGGCCGCGAGGAGGAGGCGCGGCTGTACCCGGATGGCCCGCACGAGAAGGTGATCCAGGGGCGAACCATCACCAGCTTCCCGCACAACCACACCAAGATCAAGGTCACATCAGCCGGCCACCGGGTCCTGGAGTTCCTGGACATGGCGGGAACCGGCTTCCGCGCGGCGCGGATCGAACAGACGCAGGCGTTGCGCTGGACGCCACGAGCGTCTTACGCTAAACTACGACTACACCAGAAGGGGTGAGCGCGGTGGACGCGGACGCGACCAACGGACAGTACGCCGCGCGGAGCGAGATCTTCAACTGGTACCGCGAGGGCGGGGATGACCCATTCTTCCTGGGCGGGTACGCAGGTTCCGGCAAGACCACTCTCATCAAGCACCTGATCGGCGAGGCCAGGGGCCACATCGCCGTCCTCGCGCCGACCAACAAGGCCGCCAAGGTCCTGCGGGGCAAGGGTGTGCCGCAGGCGCAGACCATCCACAGCTTCCTGTACGGCCAGCCGGTGTTCGGCGAGTGCGAGTGCGGGTCGGACAACAAGAACCACGATGCGAGGTGCCCGGCGCGAGATGTCTTTCCTCCAGCGCAGCGCTTGTTCAACGCCGCAGAGAGATCGTGGAAGAGGTTCCGCCGGTCCTGATCATCGTCGATGAGGCGTCGATGGTGAATGAGAAGATGGCCAAGGACCTGATCGCCAAGGGCGTGCCGATCCTCGCCGTGGGCGACCCGGGCCAGCTGCCGCCGGTCGAGGGCAAGCCCGGTTTCGGCGAGCCGACCTACGTCCTCACCGAGATCATGCGGCAGGCCGCGGAGAACCCCATCATCCAGCTGGCGCACGCGGTTCGGAATGGCGAGAGCCTCCGCCCGGGCAAGTACGGTCGGAACGAAGAGGCCATCATCACCAAGATGTCGCCGAACCGGGCGGACTGGGACACAGACAGGGTGGACCAGATCGCGACCGGAAGCACACCACCCGCACCATGTACAACCGGAACTACCGCGCGCTGACCGGGCGGCAGGGTCTCGTTGAGCCGGGCGAGGATGTGCTGTTCAAGTCCAGCCACAAGGAGCAGGGCATCGCCAACGGCGACGTGTTCACCGTCTGCGAGGTCATCGAGCGAGACCACCTCCCAACACAGTAGGGGGGGCGAGGGCGGCGAGGGCCGCGACCGTTTCTTCGCCATGTCGGCCTGGAAGCAGGGCTTCGGCGGGGCGCAGGAGTGGAAAGACCTCTCCACCATGGACTTCCGGTACCGCGTCCGGCACGCGCAGGTGTGGCACTCGTACGCCATCACCGTGCACTCGGCGCAGGGCTCGGAATGGGACCACGTCCTGATCGCTCAGGACGGGAACCGCGACCGTAAGTGGCTCTACACCGCTATCACTCGCGCAAAGGCGCATGATCTTGGCGGGGACGGACGATGGACGAAGTGGCCAGTGCGCCAGGTTTTTGACAAGCTATACCAGGTGGTTTTGGAACATAGAGGGTGCGAGGAGCCGGAAATTGGACGGCATGCAGTCTCATCGGGCGGCCCAGGAGGACGCAGACCGCGCGAATAGGAAAGACAGATGAAACTACACGCGGACCGAGTCAGCAACCGGATGCAGGTCGGGTGTCGCTGGCGCAAGGGACATCCCGCGCCAGGCAGCCAGATTCAGGCTACAACTTCATGGACAGCCCCAAGGCCGTCAAATTGAGCAACCGAGGTCGAGCCTATGCACCAGCCAAGGGCGCGGAGCTTCCAGCGAACTACCGGACGTGCGCGGACCTCCGCGCAGGTTCAGCGACGCAAGCTAGGACATCATGGATGGTTGGCGTGGGGTGAGCCGCCGAGAAGCAGACCAGCGCCAGGACGCGATGCGAATCCGCGCAGTCGATGACTTCCCGACGCCGATCGCAGACGGAGTCTACCCGCGGCGAGCGAAGGCAGTCCACCACCGTGCGTTCAGGCGGTCAGCATCAGCTTCGCCGTGCGGGCAGGCGTGTCGGTGAACAGGGACCACCCAGGCTCGGCAAGACGCTCAGGCAATCAGCGCAATCGTCGAGTCCCAATGCGGCCAGCCCGATCGCGTGGTAGCGCCGAAGCGTGGCCGCCACGGTGACGCTGGCCGGACAGGATCGGGACTTGGGCGCCCGGTGAGCAGTTCGTCGTCGCCGAGGGCTCACGAGAGCAGCGAGAGGCAACCATCGCCCGGTTCCGCTCCTGGGCGGCACACCGCATCGAGCAGCGCTCCTGGCTCTTCATCAACATGGAGATGCTGCAGGTGGAGCGTCCGCCGGTCCGCAAGAAAGAAGGGCAAGGCCGCCAGTTCGGGAGGACTGGCTAGGCGTCTGCGAGCGACGAGGAGACGGCGACCGAAACTCGACCTCAGGACGCTCGCGGTTGAGCCCGCGGAGGCTCTCCGGCAGCGAAAGCAGCCGGGGAAGTACAAGCGTTAACCGGGCTCTACGACCCGACCGCGCGGCGGCACCCGGGCCTGTTCGAGCAGACCTGGTCAGCGATCATTATCGACGAGTCGCACAAGATCCTCCCGGCCAAATCGAGCGAGCACCGCAAGATGTCGCAGATCCGCTCGGGCGCGCAGAGGCTCAGCGTCCGCCCGCGGGCGCACGACCTCGCGGTGGAGAAGATGGCCCTGAGCGGGACGCCCTGGCGCGGTAACCCGCTGAACCAATGGGGCACGCTCCACTGGCTCGACCCGCAGCAGCATTCGAGCTTCAGCAGCTATGCTGAGCG
Organism: Gemmatimonadota bacterium; assembly: GCA_016712265.1. Classification (NCBI taxonomy): domain Bacteria; kingdom Pseudomonadati; phylum Gemmatimonadota; species Gemmatimonadota bacterium. The sequence goes on from JADJRJ010000013.1 coordinate 41,301, forward strand.
CTGGTTCCAGATCGAAGAGAACGACGATTACCGCGTCATTGAATCCGTCCGGCCGGACGTCGAACACAGTTCAGTGGCGAGACAGACGTGACCATGATGCGTCGGACAAAGGCGAGTCGCACCGCGGCGCCGAGCAAGGTGTACGCCAGAACGCGGCGGACCCGAAAGAACGACGAAGCCCTAACGGCGTGCGGCTCGGTATGGGCGTCAAGCAGGCAAAACGCATGAGGACATGACGCGAGATGCGGTAGCGCGCGGAAGTCAGGCAGGCATCGGCTATCAGCGTCGCGGCGGAGATGACGCGACAGAAGCAGTTCGCGCTTGTTCCTATGGCGTTGTGACGCGCGTCCTCCGCGCGATACCGGACTCATCGCGAAGGGTGGGCCGACACATTTCGCGCCCGGCCTCCCATCGAACAAGTGGGGTTGGTTGTCGAGTTCCTCGACGAACGCAGCATCAACAAAGGCCGTGGGGCGACGGAGAAGGACGTGTTCAGGTCGCGGCAGACCGGGCTGCTTAACATATTCAAGGCGCAGCTGGACCGGCTGCGGATTCCGAGCCTCATCATCACCGGCCAGACGAAGAATGCCGACCGCGCGGTGGCCAAGGCTAAGTTCCAGAAGCCGGGCGGTCCGCGCGTATTCCTGTTGAATACATATGCGGGCGGCGTATCCCTGACGCTCGACCGCGCAGACGATATGGTCGTGATCGGCAAGACGCGGGTGCCGGACGACCAGGAGCGGTTGGAGAGACCAGATTCACCGGATCTCGCAGGGCGAGAACAGGGACCCGCAACGTGCGGTACGCGCGCTCGCGCGGTACGATTTGCGACAAGCACATCGCAGAACGACCGATTCAAAGATCGCATCAGAAGAAGCGATGGATGGCCGGCGGGGCGTCGACTACGCAAAGCGGCGACCGGAGGCAGTGATGGACCAGTTCATCTAGGCTCAACATACAGGTTGCTTGGGCAGTGGACGCGGTGGCGTGACAGGTGTTCCATGCGTCCTCGCGGGCTACCTCATCGGTCATCAGCAGAAGCGGGGCGAGGTCAAGGAGGCTGTAGATGCGGAGTTCGTGAAGCGTCGTAACGACCTGTTCGACCGGGGCCGGACGACGGACCGGCGCCCGGAGCACGACGGGATGCAGCCCGCGGTGAACCGGCGGATCAAGGTGGTCGGCACGCGGCCCACGCCGCCCGACCGGCCCCGTAACCAGCTGTAACAGAAAGTTGCAAGAAAGTTCGGAGAAACTCTAGACTTCCCGGACTGACCCGCGTAGCGTTCTTGCTACCGGGGAGCGATACCAAACCCCAAGAGACGGACCCCCAGGAGGGCAGCGAGATGGCACGCGAGCGTAAGTACGAGGTCCCCGAGGCCGACGAGCGCGACTACCCGGCGGACTTCGCCGAGGTCAAGGCGGGTGGCGGCACCCGATCTTTGCACTTCGGCGAGTGGACCGCGGAGAAGACCGGCGCGAGCTTCAGCACGGCGAAGGAGCTGGCAGCGTTCAAGCTGGGTGCGCAGTTCGGCATCCGGTACCGGATGAACTACCAGCGCGCGGCGGACGGGGCGCACGCCTTCCACGCCGAGCAGCAGGAGGCCCGCGAGGCAGCGGCCGGTGAGAAGGCGCAGCGCGCCACGGCTCGCAAGACCAAGGCGGAGCCGGTCGAGGAGGCCCCGGCCCCCAAGCGGCGCGGTCGCCCGGCCAAGGTCGTGGAGCCGGTGGCGGAGGCGCCCGCTCCCAAGCGGCGCGGTCGGCCCGCTCGGGCTGCTGCGGCCGAGGCCCCGGCCACGGGTCGCCCGGCGCGTCGTCCGGCGGCTGCGGGCAAGCCGGGTCGTCCGGCTCCTAGGGCGCAGGCAGCACCGAGCCCACGTTGCGAGGTTGTGACCCAGGGTGGTCAGTACACCCCAGTCCCCACACCCCCCTCGCGGGAATGGCGTGCAGCAGCCTAGAGGACCTTGCGCGGGGCGTACGAGTCTAACCAGGGAGGGGCGGCGCCGGTGAGGAGCAGGAATAACGTAGGGCAAGCAGCCAGTCAGGGTCCGTCTCAGATGCGGAACCAAGCGCCCACTAGCGCGCGCCCCTCCGGATGTAGCAGGCCGGAATCCCGCCGATCGGAGGAAGAACATGGACGACCTCACACGTGAGGCAATCGAGGACCTGCGGCGCCGAGTGGATGCCCTGGAGCAGGTACCGCCCAACCCGTTCGCGGCACTCCGCGACACCATCGCCGGATGCGGCCATCGCGGCCCGCAGGCAGGAGAACATCACAGCGACCGTCACCGAGTCAGAAAGATCGCGTCGGATGCGTTCGACGAGATCGCGGGCGAGAACCTCGCCGTCGCGGCCGACCATCAGGCGCGCAGATCCTCGTGGAGTACGCCCGGATGTGGAAGCCGGCAGATGCGCCAGCCGAGAAGCCAACGGCGGGCCCGGACCAGGGAGGCCGAGACTTCCCCCGCCCCGGCGGCGGCAGGGTGACCCGAGGAGGGGTCATGGCAGACAAGATCCCGACGCTACGGACGTCCGAGCGGACCGCGTGGCGCAAGTGCCATGCCTAGTAAGCCTTGCCCATCCGGATGCGGCTGTGGAAAACACAAGTTCGGGAAGTCGCACCAGAACTACAAAGGCGACGATGCCGGCCGATCGAACAAGCACGCGCGCATTCGGTCGCAACGAGGCAAGGCAAGCGAGTACGACTGCGTGGATTGCGGGGATCAGGCTCTGGATTGGTCCCGAAGGAAGGATGGGGACTGCAACAACTTGTTGCAGGATCGACCCGCGTTGCCGCCGCTGCCATATGGAGTATGACGAAGACGAACGTTGGGGCAAGCCGGGCTACCGCGAGAACCAGATCCAGAAACAATCCGCCAAGGCCAAAAGGCAATGGGCTGAACACAAGGATGCCGGACTGATCGGCAACCTACGACCGAAGGGCAGGTGATCTAAAATGAGCAGGACTCCCGTACTCCGCACATCCGAGCGGACAGCGTGGCGGTCTTGCCCGTTAGGGGCACCGCAAAAATGGTGGTGGGGCTACCGGGAGGCGCGGTCCCCAAGGCGCGCCCGCGCTCCGCGTGGTTCAGCACCGGCGGCACGCTGGCGGCGACGTACTACGGGAAGGGCAAGCGTCGGTACCCGAAGAAGGCCCGACAGGTCCTGACCGACTACTTCGACAGCGAGCTGGAGCAGATCAAGACCATTGATGGCGAGGGCGCCATCAAGTACGTCGAGGCAAAGACGCTTGCGCTGAACATGTGGGACAACTACATCGCCACCTACGGCGCCGACGACCACATGTACATCATCGCGGTCGAGCGCTCAGGCAGGTCGAGGTATTCGACGCCGCAGGCAACGCAGGAACGATCTGTGCGTTCGATGGATGGCGTGTACCGTGACGAACGGGACCACAACAAGATCAAGCTGCTGGAGCACAAGACCGCCACCATCATCCAGCTTGCCTGGCTCGCGCTCGATGACCAGGCCGGGTCGTACCTGGCCTTCATGACCGAGGTCCTGCGGTTTGAGGGCACCCTCGGGCCGGACGAGTCGATTCAGGATGTCACCTACAACATCGCCCGCAAGGAGGTCGTCAAGAAGGACGACCGGCCGCGCAACGCAGACGGGCTCGCCCTCAACAAGGACGGCTCCATCAGCAAGAACCAGAATGTGCAGGCGCCGCTGCTCGTCCGGCAGGACATCCCGCGCTCGGCGGAGTCGCGCAACCGGCTCATCGAGCGGGTGGCTATCGAGTCGAGCGG